>NZ_QQPQ01000037.1 GCF_003346715.1 Oceanispirochaeta sp. M1 | reverse complement strand
ATGTTCTTGCCCAGGAATTATTTCAATCCGCTTTTGAGGAGAATGGTTATCCCGATGTTTTTGTCCATTCAGATAATGGAAATCCGATGAAAGGGATTTCTCTGATGACACTGTTCTATGATCTTGGTATTAGCAATAGTTATTCCAGACCCAGAGTCAGTGATGATAACCCATTTATTGAGTCATGGTTCAAGACCCTGAAATATCATGTATCTTATCCGGGAAAATTCAAATCAATCGCTGAATCACGGGAATGGTTTGCCGGATTTGTCCATAATTACAATACAGCACACAGTCATTCCGGGTTAAATTTTATTACACCTTTCCAGGTAAGAAATGGGAACTATAAATCAATTATTATAAAGCGTAATAAGGCCATGATTAAAGCACAAAAAAAGAATCCTTTAAGATGGAGTAATCACGTAAAACAATTACCTGAAACCCACGTTGTTTACCTAAATCCATCTGCAGATACAAGGATTAAAATAAAAGCAGAAAAAGAAAGGAAATTCGCCAGTTAAATTTTATCATTATTTCAAAGAGCACACTTCAACTATGTTGACATATTCCGGTAGTTGCAATTTACAAAGAAATGAAAATAAGCAAGAAACTGGGTGTCTCTTTCTCGGCAATTAAAGCACTTCAATACAGGTGGTTGATGCACTATTTTAATACCAGGCCGGACCCCATTTCTGTCGCATTTACAAGGAAATTTCCATGTGAATCACAATTTGGCATGTGGTCAATTATGGGACCACTTATCATTTCCCAGCGCTTATTTGGTTTCACGACCAGGCTTGGGATATTAGTTGAACCGGGAGAAGAGACCGCAGATTCCACTGCTGGTATCAGGGTGCTAATGTTTGACAAGGTAATGGAAAAATATGTTGATGAAATGGAGCAGATCGTCCTTCCCGGAGCTGGCTTTGATCTAATGACTTTAAAATTTACAAAAGGAAAAAAGGTAAAGGTTTTTGAACTAGACCAGGTGAATACAGTAAATGTTAAAATTGAGACTTTGAACAAAGCAGGAATTGAGCACGACTGGATCAGCTATATCCCGGTTGATTATGCAAATGAATCCTGGGTCGATAATCTATTGAAAGCTGGTTTTGACAAAACAAAAAAGACCTTGTTTCTCTGGCAAAGTGTTTCTTTGTATTTAGATGCTGATACTGTCAAAGAAAATCTTAGGGCAATGGCTGATTTGTGTGTAGACGGAAGTATCATTGCTCAAGACTTTTACTCCCAGGTCTTTAGTTCAGGTGAATATTCAAAAGCAGCTAAATCTTTTTTGAGCATAATAGAAAAAATGGGAGAGACTTCGCAATTTGGTATAGATATGTCAGATGATCCTAAAGCAGCAGTGGAATTATTCTTAAAAGAATGTGGATTAAGAATGACAGAATATATTCAATTTGGTGAAAAAATAGATATCGAACCGTTTTACTGTATTGTTGAGTCAGAAAAAATGTAAGATCAAAGTGAATTACAAAAAATGTATTAAATATTCTCTATTATTTAAACTCAATGATCTATTCCCAAAGGAAGTGAACATGGAAAATTTAGAAATACGAAACTATGTGTTCTCGGACTGTGATGGTGTAAATGAACTTATTCGGGGAATCCAGAGAATCGAATTCGGCTTTACAGAAACAGAATTTCCTCAGCCGGAACTAAACAATATTGATGAATTCTACAGAGCCTCTGATGGGAATTTCTGGGTCGCATATCTCGAAGATACTTTAGTGGGGACAAGCGCATTATTGAATTTGGGTGGCGGGATTGCTAAACTCGGAAAAATGTTTGTGCACCCTGAGTATCGTGGAAAGCCTAGGCGGATAGCTCAGAATCTTCTTGATACAGCTTTCGATTGGGCAAAATCCATGAATTTCGCGTTCATTTGCTTCGAGACCACTCCCGAGCCCTGTGCTGCTCATTCTTTCTACCGTCGAAATTCTTTTATTGAAGTGGAATCATCAGATTTTCCGCCTGAATACAAGCTTTGTCCATACCCTTCCCGGTACTTTATGAAGAAACTCGAATCAAGGAGATGATAATTGAAATGTCAGAATCAAAAATAGGATTTGAATATTTAAATTACAAATTGCGAAAACCCCAAAATAAAGATGCTGCAAAATTGATCTCCATCAGCAATGATAATGAAACGATGGAATTTTATGGTAGTTCCGGCTCGTATATAAAAACAGAAGAAGAAGCATTGAAAGAGATTTCATGGATGACTGAATCTTTTAGTGATAATGCCGGAAGATGGATCATAGTCGAAAAAGAATCAGATGAGTATATCGGTGATATCGGATTCTTCAATTATAGCAAAACTCATAAGAGAATAGAGATTGGATATAAATTAGAAAAAAGCTATTGGGGAAAAGGTATCATTACTAATTTTATAGGATTATTATTGAAATATGCATTTGATAGTTTTGATAACAATAGAATTGAAGCACTGGTTGATGAAAGAAATATAGGTTCTAAAATCGTGTTACAGAAAAATAAATTCCAGTATGAAGGGAAATTGAGAGAATACGAATTTGAGAATAATAATTTTGTGAATTTAGAAATGTACTCTTTGTTAAGAGCAGATATAGAAACTCCAAAATGAAGGGCTTCTTTTTGAAGAGTATGGGTATAGTACTTTCTTTTGTGTATAATTCCGTTTATGACTCTTTCCATTGACGCCATAATACAAATTGCCGCCTTTTTCACAGGGATCAGCTCCCTGATTGTCCTCATCTATCTCTCTTTTCTGTCCCCTCACAAGGGTGTCCGAATTGGATTAATGGTCGTGTTCTTTCATGCGTTGAATTACTTTGTGGGGATTGCATTCAGTCTGAGTCATTCTATGGGACCCTCTCTGAAAAATATTCTGGCAGCGTTTCAGCTGCTGACAGTTCCTCTGTTGCTCTACAGCGTCTTGCGCCTGATTGAAGCACTCGGGAAGGTTTCTGTCAGGTTTTTCCGTCCTGCGGGAAGGGTGCTTCTTTTTATACTGACAGTGGCGGAAGTTATACTCTTTGTCACATCCTTCTCCCTCCCCATGCTCTCTCTGATTGTTTCTCTCCTGATCATGGTCTTCGCCCTCTATCTCTGGGCATATCTTTTTTGTATCAGAACCGGGAATAATCTTTCTCACAGAATACGTGTGACAGGTTTGATTGGATATTCTCTGATCATACCCTGGATGGTTTTAGAGAGAATGCTCCCCCGAACAAGGCAGATCCATCCAGCGGATGCGGTCTCCTTTCTCTTTCTGACCATTGCTGCCCTGATTTTCTCTATTCGATACATGTTGAATCGCAGCATCCCTTCAGATAGTGCAGAGGATGATGCCGCAACCCCTCTGGAAGTTCAGATGCGCTTCGGACTGACAGACAGGGAAACTGAGGTTATGCAGCTCCTGTCGGAATCCTGCTCCTACAAAGAGATTGCCTCCAGTCTGGGAATCTCCATGGCGACAGTCAAAACCCATGTCTCACGGGTGTACAAAAAAACGGGGGTCAGCGGCCGCTCGGAGCTGAAATACCGCTTCAGAGAGCCCCTTTAGCCTGTATCATACAAAAATCAACCTCTTTTATTCAGCATAGTCATACAAAGGCTGATAGGATTATTCCGCTCCTCTCTCTAATCTCAGATTAAAATTATGAGGAGTTCATATGAAAATCAAATCATTATTCGTTTTATTACTCACCCTGTTGCTATTTATATCTTGTGCCGGGATTTTCCCGCAGAAACAGAGTCCCCGGCAGGACGCGGAGAATCTGCTTCAGGAAGCCGTTGACCGCATAGGAATCACTGGCCTGAGTGCCGCTGTTGTGTATGAGGGAGAGCTGCTGTTTGCCCGGGGCTTCGGATACAGAAACACGGAAGGGGAGGCTGTGACAGAAGACACTCTTTTCCAGATCGGATCAGTTTCCAAAATCGTGACCGCTCTGGCTGTGATGAAACTGGCTGAAGAAGGTGTTGTCGATCTGGATGCGGATATCCGTCTTTATCTGAAAGACTTCAATCCAAAACTGCTGCGCCCTGATGATGCCCCAGTCACAATCCGGAATCTTCTGACTCATCATTCGGGAATCCCCAGTGATTACATGAAAGACTTTGAACTGACACAGTATGATCCGGACTATTTCATGAGTATGTCCGCTCTGCTCTCCCAAGAGTATCTCACCGGAGCACCAGGGACTGTGTTTGCTTACAATAATGCGGGATTCAGTCTCCTGGGAGAGCTGGTCGGGACCGTCTCGGGCATGACATATGCGGCCTATCTGGAGCAGAAGATTTTCCGACCTGCCGGAATGGACGATGCCCTAGTCTCACTTACAGATCGGAATACACCGGGAGTTTCCGGAGGATTCACGGCAGGAGAGGCGGAAGAACTGAAATTTATCAGAGATATTCCTGCTGGATCAATACTCCTCTCCGCCCGGGATATGGGAGCCTTCATGGATGAGCTGCTCTCCTGCAGCCGTGGTGAATCAGACCTGATTGTTCGGCCCGAAACCCTCCGTTCCATGTTTATCAGGCAGAACGGAGATGTTCCCCTGGATTATGATTTTGAGATAGGCCTTACATTCTGGCTGAAAGATTTCTACAACCGGCTCATGGTGGAGCACGGAGGCACAATCCCCCCTTTTCGTTCCTCTTTGAAGCTACTGCCGGAGGAGGGCATTGGTATTTTCCTTTCTGCCAATGACAACATTATCGATGATATTGCACTGAATTCTCTTTGTGAAGAAGTGCTGGCTCTGCTGATCGGTGCCGATCAGACTCCAACGGGGACAGCTGATCCCGAGAGGCATTCACTTGTACCCGGCGAGAAGGAAATTACCCGGAAAGCTGGTCATTACAATGTCGGGAACTTGGGACTCTTCAGAATGGAATCCAGGGAAGGGCAGTTATGGGCAGATTTCTCTCAAATGGGAATTCACGCACCCATCCTGTTCTCTTCAGACAATATCCTGGAAGTGGAGGGGAGCGGTATCCGCTTTATTTCCAGTTCTCCGGTAGGAGAAGAACCTGAGAATCTCTTCTGTTACTGGGGCAACTTTTTCATAGGTCCCGTTTTTCCAGTCACACAGTATTCTCTTCCAAATTCATGGAAACCGCGGATGGGCCGCTACATACCGGAACTGCCTGTCACGGTGGGTGTGGCACTCAACGCTGTCACACTCTCATATGATCCCGAAGCCGAAAGCATGATACTGACTCTCGATGTAATGGGGCAACAGACTCCTATGGCTCTGAATATTCTCTCGGATTCCCTTCTTCAGGTCCAGGGATATGGGCGCAATCTGGGATATGTACTGGAATACACAGGTTCACAGGAGACATTAAAATATGGAGGAATAAGATTTTTGAAGGTAGAATAATCAAGAACTAAACCATCTTACGGCCTGTGCAGTTGTGCCGGATATTCCATATTCAGAAATATCCGGCACTTCATATTTATAATAGCTTACCGGGCTTGATGGAACTCTGGCACTTGTATTCAACATCCTTCCGGTGCTTTTCATTGTTTGGAATAATTACTACAAAATACTTATTATTATGAGGAATAAATGGTAGTATTTTTGTAATGTGAAGCCTGATATTGTTATGGAGAAATGATGCTGGACTCTATAAAGAGTGTGTATTTTTTAAGTAAAAGTGTATTCCTGATTGAAAATATTATATTATTATATATTTTTTTAGAACCAAGGCGATCGCGGGTCTTCCAAGTTCTGGCGTATATTGCTGCATGGTTTACGACATTTTTAATGCACTCGTTGCTCTACTCTTTCAACCTCGATCCTTCGCTGCTTAGCTACATACTGGGCTCCTTATTCCTGGTTCCAAGTATCCTGATATTTAAAGAAACATTTCAGGCAAAAATCTTTGTCTTCTACATGATATTTTCTCTGACTCAACTTATATACCTTATCTTTACACATATAGACTATTTTTTATCTCCTGCAGTTCCAAAGACTTTTGTTTTGGCAGGCCTGATACTGGAACTGGCTGCCCTGCCGTTTGTAAAGCGGTATATGAAATCACCCATTAAAGATATCATTGGGATTCTAGATCAACATAATACAAGTTTTACATTGTTTCCTATCTTATCTTTCCTGTTACTGACCAGTTATGCTTTTCAACGAACATATCTTCTGTCTACTTTTATCACCTTGATATAAACTACAATATTGATTTTCTTTAGCTATTACCTGATTGCCACATCTATATCAGGAACCAGGCGTCACCAGGAACTTGAGCGGATCTCAATGACCGATAGCCTGACAGGCCTTTATAACAGGCGGTATATGGAGCAACAAATTCAGCAAGAATATAAGCGATATCAAAAAAGCGGTACGGAGTTCGCTCTGGTAAGCTCTGATATTGATTTCTTTAAAAATATCAATGACTTATACGGGCATGATTGCGGGGATTATTTACTGAAGTCAATCACAAAAGACATACGTAAATCGATCAGAACATATGATACCGTTGCTCGATGGGGAGGTGAAGAATTCCTCCTTTTATTGCCGGCAACAGACAGGGTACAAGCTATAACATTGGCTGAACGCATCAGAAAGACCGTGGAAGAGCATAGATATGAATTTGACGGCAGCAATCAATCAGTATCAGTGACATTAACTCTTGGTGTGTCTGTCGTAAATTCCGGGGATACAATAGACGGTATGATAAAGAGAGCCGATATAGCGTTGTATTATGGCAAACGGAAAAGCCGGAACTGTGTGATATCCTTTGATGAGATTAAAAAGTCATGATCAACGTGGGTAGGTCAGAATTGAAAATTATAGAGAATCTTTCTCTGGTTTCCAATTACCGTGAAGACTCTTCGGTATATTAGCTGCGGTAATAAGAATTCCAAATATCCAACTCATAGTGATATTTCCCAAACATAAGAATCATCCTTTTCTAATATCAATTGAAATCCAATTTTCTTATGCAATGCAATAGAAGCTGTATTTACTTTGGATGTTCTACTCTGTAAGGATTCAAAACCACGAGACCGAGAATCATCAATCATATCTTTAAGCAGCAAGCTCCCTAGTCCTCGTTTCTGATTACCTGGAAGAATAGAAATATCCATTGTATGTGCGATCTTTGTATCATCACTATTCCTGGGAATCTTTGTGTATCGATAAAACCCTAATATTTGACCATCTTTAATTAAGAATTTTGTTACATCAGCATTTACCAAATGACTATCAGTCATCTTATTCACCATTTCTTGCTCAGTGTCATTCTTATGCTCTGAGCCTTCAGGCCACTGTTCCCATTCTGCTTTAAGTAATGGAAGGATTTTCTGATAGTCTGGCAGCCCATGAACTTCTCGTATTTCCATTATTTCTCCTGCTAGATGATGGCCGGTTATTGGCAGTCTTTCTTTAATCTCATAACAGCGGTCTGTAATCGACCATCCTTTATTTTTTCTCCATCGAAAATATAGCCATGACGATAATAAAAATCTAATCCCAACTCGTTTTTTTCCATGCACCATATTTTAATGACATTTTCTCCACAACTGCGGGCATAGGTTTCAGCATTTCTTAATAATGATGATCCAATCCCTTGCCTCAGAAATTCAGGCTCAACATAAAGAGATGATATTTCATAATAATGTTCAGTTTTGAGATCTCTTGTATTATGAACAATGAATCCCTTGATAGTTCCATCATCGAATATTTCTAATTTTGGATGAGGTGATTCTAATATTCTGTTGTATAAAATATATGCATCATTTGAGAAATCTTGATTGTAGAGGTATTCATCAGCCAAGATTCCTTTATATGCGAATCTCCATCCAGAAATATGGATTTCCGATATCTTTGATAAATCTTCTGATTTCGCATTTCTTATAGACATGATCCTCCCCTTGAATCTTCTATATCTAAGTATGAGGAAAATTGATAAAATTGGCTATCAACCAAAAGGTTGAAATTTCATTGTCTAATAGGCCTAATACGGCTTTTCATCCCTTTTCCTGATCCCAAGCCAAAATATTCCACGACTCAACTTCACTTCATTCTTAATGCACTTGTCGGCCAGGAATACTATTTAAGATTGACCGTAATTTACATTGGGCGGCGGTTTAACGCCATCGTGTTAAGCCGTATATAACTATTTAAAATTATATAGAAATGCAAAAGATATAACTGAATCAAAATCATCTGGTATTAGTAGAAACTCATTTGATTTCATATATTTCACAGGTATTATTCCTCCCTGCAGTAACAGAGAAAATCGTTCAAATTTGAAATCAAGTCCTAACATTGTTTTAAGAACTGTATCAACAGTCTCATAGTCTATATCTTTAGGCGTAAGAATAAATCGATGCACTATTGCAGCAGAAATAAATGGATTAAATTTACGGTCAGTTTTAAATAAATAAATTTTTGGTGATATCTGAATATCAATAATACTATAGAAATCTGTGACCATAACAGCTGGAATTTCTTCAATTGAAGTATATGGAAGTGGTTTGTAATAAATTGAAGATGAAACACCAAACCGATTTTTAGTCCAATCTCCAGATATTCCAAAATTTGAATTCAAGTTAAAGTGAGACTGTGAACTTTTTATTGGCTCACAGTATTGTAATTCTATCCCCAATCTTGTATCTGCATATATTTGTATGCTGAGCACTATAAGAAAAAAAGCCAATGCTAATTTTTTCATTAAGAACATCCTTAATTATTCAAATAGAATTTTTCATTATATTGTAACGTATGTATATTATTGCATATAGGAATAGCCTGTGATATCAACCAAAAGGATGAAATATTGGGAGATGTCGACAGAAATTGGTTATCGCTAGTCTTTTTTCAATTTAATAATCAACTTTCGTAATGATAATAATCTTTTACCACATCGTTTTGAAAAGATATTGAAAGAACTTCACCATCTATTCTCATATAAGACCCGGAGTTTGGTGGCCAGCCCAGGTAATATGAGTATTCATTGTCAGATTCATTGATATAATCTGGAGTTCCCAAAAGATCAGTTACTGTCTCTTTCTTTAAACCGATCGAAAGATGTTTATTAAACAGATCGTTAATCATTTCATATCTTATATTTTCCCCTACTGTTCCATATTCTATCCATTGGGCGGAATCAAATTTTGACAAGCTGTAATCACTAGGCTCAAAAAAAGAACATCCGGAAAGATAGATAATCAAAGGGAAAACAAAAAACAATAATTTATTCATTTCAGTACTCCGTACAATAGGTTTCAGCAGTCAGTAGACAGAGGGCCGGTTTTCGGCAGCAGATTTAGGGGTAGGTGATAAGGTCTCTCTATTTTATTGAATTACCTTCTATTGTTGTGAAATCTCCATTACTGGAACGAAGAACAATATGGAGACTTTCATCATAAAATACTGATTTCATATCAAACCACCAAGCTTCACCTTGCCCTTTAAATATGGTCTCAAATTTCAGCTCTGGACTCCAATGACCTCTCACCCCAACTTCTTCAGTTTCATTAATTAAATATCTACCATCCAATCCTACTGGGTAGGTTTCAATCCCGTTTCCAAAGTCCATAAAGAGCGTAGCTTGCTTATTCTTGAAATTATATTGAATAGTCTTAAGGTTGTATGGATTTTCATTTAGCTTATATTTATGTCCATTGAAAGTCTGAAATTCTTTCGGAATATTTGAGATTATTTTTTCTACAGGACTTAATAGTTCCATCTTTAGAGATTCAAGCCTATCAAAAGAACTCTTGTTTTTTTTAAGAGCTGTGTCAGACTCAATAGCTTTGAGAATAAAACTACTATATAGGTGCATAGGAGTGAAGAAATCCTTATCCTTCAGAGCACTGGTAAATACAACTACAAGATTCTTTTCAGGATTAATAATTAGATACTGTCCCCCATACCCCAGTGCCATAAAAAGACCTGGCTTTTTTACCCACCATTGAAAACCATAGAATTCTGCCAGAGTATCTGCTTTGACTTGAGCTGATGTTGCCTGGTTCAGATAGTCTTCTGAAATGATCCTTTGATCTTTCCATATACCTTTATTCAGAACCATCCATCCAATTCTACCTAAATCATGTGGATGGATTTTAATCTCACCCCAACCGATATTATTTCCTTCTGGAGATAACGGCCAGAGGATGTCAATTATCCCGAGTGGGCCAAATAGGTATTTATTCCCAAAATCAATCGCCATCATACCTGAGCTTTCAGTAATAATCGAGGACAGTAAATATGAGGCCATGTTACTATAATCAAAGCGGCTACCGGGATCGACATCAAAGGGAAGATTCAGAATGTATTCGCTCCATTTTTCTTCGGAATCCTTCATAGCATTAAGGCCTTCCCAACGATACATATATGAATCTCGGCTATGAAGTCCGGTACTCATTGTCAAAAGATGCCGAATAGTGAGTTTGGTTAACTTTTCATCTTTATTATTGGCCGCTTTTTCAGGAAAAAAATCAAGAACAGGCTGATCAAGGCTCTCAATCAGCCCTTGATCGATTGCTATTCCGATTAAAAGAGAAGTAATACTTTTTGTACATGAATGAATAATATGAAGATCAGATTCCCTATAAGGATGTATGTAGCTATCAAGGATAATATTGCCATTACGAATAATCTGAATACTGTCGATGTTAAATTCCTGCTGCTGAATATGTTCCAGCATAGCTGCAAGTACTTCAGAATTGACACCTTGAGTTTCAGGAGATGATGAATGCCATTTTTCGCTTGGCCATATTATTGTATCTCTACCAGTATCATTCTTAAAACCACAGGATATAAGAATCATCGAAGATAATAGTAAAATGTATAATTTATTCAATATAGACTCCTATTTGAACTTCATTTAAAGACAGAAGGCCGGTTTTCGGCAGTATAATATTCATCTCAGATAGATGTCAGGATCAATGAAAGAAGACTGCTTCATACTATTTATTATCATGTTATATACCACAGCCTTTCTATTTCCATCCTCAATGACCTTCAAAAGGGAGTCTGTAGTAAGTTTCCTGATAAATGGATCTTCTGGATCTGTCCATACATTCATAAACTGAAAAAGGACACTCTCAATATAGGGATGATTCTGAATTTCAATATTAAATACAGCCAGATCATAAGTAATATATGATGCCCAATTCTGATAAGCAGCCTTAAAAACCATTCCATTATCCTTTTCAGATATAAAATTGATATTATGCTTCATCAGATATGAATAAATACTGCCCAATCCATAGTTGGGATTAGCGTCTGTTACTTCCTTAATATTATATTCAGATATTAAATCATCTATAAAGACATGGGACTTGGGTTTGTAAAATACTTCAAGGTGAAAATTATGATCAAGGTAATTACATCCAAATCCTTGTCTCAAAGTGAATGTCTTATTATCTGTAACAATCAATTTACTTGTCTGGTGAATTTCTAACTGATCAGGAAAATCAATCACAATTAAATCTAGAAATGTCTGAATATTGGTTTTTTGGTAAGTATCAAGAAATGCACCATAGGCCCATCCTTTGATATCGTTCACTGAGATTTTATACCAGTAATCTGAATAGTTGCCTATTTTAGTTTTCTCTGAAGTTCGAGCAATAATATCAACTGTTTCATATTGATCCAGCTTGTATATGATTTCACTATCTGTAGTAGCTTCACTTCTTACATTGAGTATTCCATCATTACAAACTGCAAAGTTGTATTCCCGGGCAGTCAGATCGTTTGTATAAATTAGTAAAAGCAATAGAATAATCTTTTTCACTCAGAACCTCAGAATAAAAATATACCTTCAATCATTTTATCTTAATATTCTTTTTAAAATTATTCTATCATCCAAAAGGTTGAAATTTCACTGTCTGACAGCTCTAATACGTGGATCGGGGCAGACTGTACTCGGCATGGCCTCAATGCTGAGTTTTATTCAGTATCCTGATTTCATCCAGCATAGCCTCCTGGTTCTCCCAGGGGACCTCCGGGCTCAGTTCATGAGCAGGGGAAATAACTATCCCCCCTTTTTCTCCGCAAATCTCAATCAGTTCCCGAACTCTGGCCCGGACATCGTCGGTAGATCCGAAGGGAAAGGTGGTCTGGGCTCCGATTCCTCCCCAGAAAGAGATTTTATCTCCATACTGACGGTGGATTTCCCTGAAATCCATGCACTCCGGTTGAACCGGGTTCAGGATATCCACTCCGATTTCAATCAGATCGGGTATAAAGGGTTCTATGAAACCGCATGAATGGTAGAAGACCAGAGCCTCTTCATTTTCTTCTCTAATAGTCCGGATCACCTTCGTCAGCCGGGGTTTTAGCCATTTTCGCCAGAGTTCGGGATTCATCATAACCGTACTCTGCATACCTACATCATCACCCAGAGCAATGATATCATGACCGGTCCTGGCCAGGATGGCTCCCGATTCGCAGGAGTGGTTTGTTATTCTGTCTAGAATACAGGTTGCTCTGTCATCGTCCATCATCATATCCATCATCAGGTCATTCATGCCTCTAATCAGCCAGGATCTTTCCCAGATGGTCTGATCCAGATATCCCATGGCGGCCAGACCCTTTGAGTGACAGTATTTTACAAAGAGTTTCAGCATCTTCTCCATTCCCGGTATCGGGGTGGGAAGCTTGTAATCCTGAATCTGTTCCAGAGTTGTGTGCTCTCCCTCCAGAGGGCTGTGGAAATGACACATATGATAGGCTTCTTTGGATCCGTAGGACATACCGACACCGAATGGATCTACATCAAAACGGTCAGGCAGATCCAGATGGGCAAAGAGCTGCCGGCCGTTTCCTTTGTAACCGGCACGATAGAGACAGGCACTGATTCTGTGAGAAAAATCGTAGTAGGACGAAATTGTCCGCAAGGGGAACTTCTTTCTGAATTCCTTTCTTTTCGTAGAGGTTAAAGGCATATCACAGGGGATTTTCTCATACCCCTCTCTTCTGAGAGTTCTGAGCAGATTTTCTCTTCTTGTCATTTTACAGATCTCCATATACCGACTGGTGTCAGATTCTTTCTTGACATATTTATCTTTCAGTAATAGTGTCTATTTACAACACACTGTAGTATTTGGTGTTGTAAATGTCAATGTGAATTATTAATATGGAGCTTCTGAAATGAATGAAGAGCTGAAAATATTTGTCAGAACTTTAAAAAAGGGCAAATACCTGCATGGCAGTAACAGCCGGGAAATTGTGAAGAAGGCAATTGAATTCAACAATCCGCCCCGTATCCCCTACATGTTTAATACACATGGGGGAGATGTTTTTCTGGCAGCGAAGATGTCCGGTCCCAATGCTGCTAAGAAACCGGGAAGGATCGGTGCAACTTATACAGATGGATGGGGCGTTACCTGGGAGGTCACCGGCCGGGGATGGGACCATGCCACGGGATATCCTCTTGATGATTTATCTGAAAAACTGTCCTCTTATACTTTTCCTGATATGGGATATGACAAATCCGATCCTCTGACAAAACTGATGATTCAAATGGGACGACGTATGAAGAAGTACATATTGGGTGTCAATTCCATTAACATGTATGAATTGCTGCGGTCTCTTATGGGATTTGAGGGCGCCATGATGGCTCCTTATCTCTCTCCTGATTTATTGATAGACCTGCTGAATAGACTGGCTGACATGACCTGCCGCTTGATTGACAGTTTCTGTGCGGCCGGAGGTATCGACGGATTTATTACATATGAGGACTGGGGGCTGCAGTCGGGCCTGCAGATGAGCCTGGAGCAGTTTCGAGAGTTTTATAAACCTGTTTATAAGAGGATCATTGATCACTGCCATGACCGGGGTATTCATTTCATCTGGCACAGCTGCGGCGATATTATCACCCTGATTCCGGAAATGGTCGACCTGGGTGTCGATGTGGTCCAGATGGATCAGCCCCTGCTGATGGGGTATGAGAACCTGATAGAAGCATCAAAAGGTGAGCTCTGTTTCTTTAACTGTGTGGATAACCAGTGGACTGCGCGTCCGGAAGTGACAATTGATGACATCGCTGCCGAAACTGAAAGAATGATTGATATGTTTGCCCGTAAAATGCCCGATGGAGGGTTTATTATGAAGCACTATACACAGCCCTGGGACATCGGTCTGTCAAAAAAGAAGGAAACAGCAATTGCTGACACTTTTTTCAATCGAACCTGCCGGGAAAGCCGTTAAAATCTCGATTACATCGGAGCCTTGATACCTGCCAATATTATATCCACTAATGTTGTCACGAAAGAGAAAGGGTCATAATATTCCGCTTCTAAAAGAATATGTTTTCTTCCTGCTACTCTCTGTGTTGCCCCAGAGAGAGCATTCATAATTGAAAAGGCTGTCAGTCGGGGATCCATATCCTCTCGGATGGAACCATCGGCCATCCCCTTTTGGATCAGGCGATAGAGAGGATCATTCAGAGGATCTTCCATCTGATATTCATCAGGATAGTAGCGTTTTATATTTTCAACAGTTTTGTTGTGTGAATAAAAATGGTCGAGTTCGGCATTAAACCGGATTGAACGTTCATTGTCACGGGAAAAATCCAGATAGTTTACTGCATACTCCTGTATCTGCTCATATCCATTGCGGGACATATCAGACAAATCGGGCTGGGGGATGGAAAAGAATCTTTTCAGAATTTTACATTCAATGGCCCAGGCAATCTCTTCCATATTGGCAAAGTATCTGTAAACAGTGCTCCGGTCTACACCGGCAGATCTGGCAATCTCACTTATACTGGTCTCAATCAGGCCCTTCTCAATGAAAAGCTCTTCAGCAGCAGCCAGAATGGCCTGTCTCTGCCGGCTTTTATGGGCCTTGTACCCATTTGCATCTACATAGCCTTTCTTCATCACAATTGACCCCTATTGTTCTGGATTGCCGTAATTACAACAGACTGCTGTAAAATACACTACGGCTTATCACTGAGCTGGTCAAGCATATAGATCGCTTCGATCAGCACCGGGAGCATCTGAATGAAAAAGGAAATTTTTAATTCTTTACAAGAATCAAATCATCATTGTAGCCTGATAAGTGAAAAAGCGTTCAGGATGGTATGACTGATTAATCCATCTGTTTTTTTCACATCATTTGGTAAAGGCGGAAAACTGATGAAAGATGGATATGTTGTACCACTCAGGGAGAAGTTTGCCTACGGTATTGGAGATACGGCAATAAACCTCGGGTATGGGGCTGTAGGGTTTTATATGCTCTGGTTTATGGTCAATGTGGGTGGGATAACTCCCTCCCTTGCTGGTTTGATTTTTATGCTGGCCAGAGGGTGGGATGCTATTTCAGACTATCTGATGGGACGAATATCGGACCAGACTAAATCGAAATGGGGGAGAAGAAAACCCTATATATTCTTTGGTGCCATCCCCATGGGGATAACCTTTGCTTTTCTATGGTTTACCCCCTCAGGAAGTGAAGCAGTACGATTTTTCTATTATCTCTTTATTTTCATCCTTTTTAATACAGCTTTTACAGTGGTGGCTGTCCCCTATGGTGCTCTTACACCGGAGATGTCTCAGAATTATGATGAACGGGCCGTCCTCTCGGGTTTTAGAATTGGATCCTCTTTTATCGGTACACTCATAGGGGCCGCGGGAGTGTCTCTATTAGTTGATGTTGTCTACGCCGATATGCCGAAAAGTAAAAGTTTTTTTGTTATGGGGGCAATTTTCGGAGTTGTTATCATCGGGATATTATTTATTACGGCTATCAGCGCAAAAGAGCGGGTAGAACACAGAGAGCAGACCTATGAAGGTTTTAGAGCCACCCTGGGCTCTTTTTTCAGGCTAAAAGAGTTCAGAATCATGATGGGTATGTTCCTGTTTAATATGATAGGCCTGGATATAATCATGGCTACCATCGCCTTCTATCTTGGAGATGTGATGCATATCGGTGGAGACATGCAGTTTGTTTTTATGGGGATTCCTCTTCTTGTGGCAGTTGCGGCATCGCCCCTCTGGGTTTCTCTGGCCAAGCGCTGGGGGAAACGGAAGGCTTACATCGTTTCGGCCGTTTATTTTGTAATTGCCCTCCTGTTTGCTCTTATCGTCCCGGCGGGAAATCTCATTTCGCTGGGTATAGTCTGCGCCTTTATCGGGGTAGGAATCTCCGCTTCACAGGTGATCACCTGGTCAATGCTCCCTGATCTTATCGAGATTGATGAGTATGAGAACGGAGTGCGTCGGGAAGGTGCCTTCTACGGGATCTCTACATTTCTCTATAAGTGTGCTTCAGCCGTAGCAATTGCTCTCTCCGGAGCTGTCCTGGAACTCTTTGGCTATATTGAGGCAAGTGTCGATGATGTCGCAGCCCAGGTGATCGTTCAGCCTGATTCCGCCCTGATTGCGGTACGTATAATGCTTGCAGTTGTACCTTGTTTTTTCTTAATCGGTTCGGCAGTTTTTGCAAAGATTCTCCCCATCACCAGAGAGCGGTACGAAAGTGTCCTGGAGGAACTGAACGGAAGAAAAAACTCAGTTAATGTGGAGACTTAAGCGGAAATTTAATTTTAGGCTGGGTCAGGAATAATCATACTAATCCAGAGTAAAAACCTGCTATGTTATAGGTCTTTTCATTTTGTTTACAACTCTTAGAAAAGCCATGATTGGTTTAAATAAAAAGAAAAACAGCCGTAAAGCAGAGAGGAGAGAAGAGGAAATAAGCACCCGGTTCTCTACTATCTGCGGCTCTTTTACATCAGCCTTCTCAAAAAGGATGGTACTGTGCTGAATCCTCCCGGGGACTCCTGTCTGGGCCATTATTTTAAAAAGATCATCAATAGGGGAGCCCATGCTCTGAATCAGCTTACCTGAGGCAGCAATTTTCTGATAAACCTCGGGCCATTTTCCCCAGCTGGGATTTCCATCCCCCGGAATCCACTGCATACACGATAGATTTTCAATACTCAGTATCTTATCAATATGGTTCAGGGCCCCGGGTCCATCGAGGTGGTAAACCGACCGCTCCAGCCTGTTTATAGATGCTTCCAGTTCCGGTAAAGCAAACTCGTTGAATATTTCAGGACTGATCATATAACTGACATCGCACTGTAATATGTAAAACGGTTTCTCCGAGTAAATACCGCTCCAGTCGGAATATCCCATACCTTTCTGCTGTAGAATTTCATGGATTTCAGTGTAAAAGCGGTGCCACAGCTGATGGATCTCCCAAACAGCCCGTTTTACCTCTTCCGGGAAATCGTAGAAATCAAAAAGCAGCTTTTCCCCGGGTCTGAAGATCTGCAGTATGTCGAGGGTCCCTCCAAGATCGGGCATCCCCACAACCACAGTGTTACCCCATCGATCGACAGCAGCACGACAGAGATTTTTAACCCTGAGAAGCCAGGGATTATCACCGTCATATTTGAAATGAAGCTGTGAGATAGGTTTTTCAGTAAACGGTTCAAACCACACCCCGCCGGTGGTATTATCAACTTTTGCCCCGAGAAAGGCGGCAGCCACTCCGGGTCCGAAACAGTCAAGATTAACATATGGGAAAGCGTCGCCCAGATAACTCTGACGGCAGAGCTCGTAATCGATCCTTTCAACAATATCCTCTACGGACCAGCTGAAATCGTGGCAGGTCGCCTGTGTCAAAAGAGGGGCCGACGGTACCGGACGTCCAGGATCACGATCGATGACAACAGCTCCGCATACCGGTCGCTTCAACTCTCCGGCCCACCATTTTCGGTAGGTTTCCTTTACATCAACCCAGCGCTTTTCGTTAAATTCTATCGGCATATCAGCCTCCCTGTGTCCCAGTTCTCAAGCTAATCTTCGGAGTTTATTGAATGGTTTAATGTAACCTCCCTTTTAATATTTGTACATAAAATTATTAATTGGTTTATTATTAAATTGAGTGTTTTGAACCACTGGGAAATGGAATCTACCGGGTATATTTCAGAGAGTTCTTATTGGGATACTAAAATGAATGCGAGATTAGGATATATGATATATTGGACTTTAAATGCAATTCAAGTTGACACATGATAAATGCATTGTAATATAATATTTTGCCACCTCTAAAAATTACATCATTTGACTTTTACTTATAAAATTGCTATAATGTTATCACATTATTATATGAAGTAATACAAGCCAGTATTCGATTTGTGAGGTTGATGATGCATTGCAGTGTCAATTCAAGCTGTCTGAGCCCTATAAAACGGGTACTCAAATGATAAAAACTTGTATGAAAAATATTTTATAGAACTGTGGTCTGTTCAGGGTCTTTTATTTATTTGAATTACATTCAAGTAATCAATGGGCAATGAACTATAGTATATTTTATGCTATAATGCGAGTCTTAATGGCGAAACTTAGGCACCCTAATTCTATTAGAATTTTAAATTCTAGTAGAATTAGGGTGCCTTTTTTTATTTTAAAGGAGTAATAATGACGAGCCTAATAAAAGATAAGTTAAATGATATAAAAGTATCAGATGAATTATTAATAAAATGGAAAGATTGGAAGTGGCAGTTAAGAAATTCTATAACTACGATTGAGGGAGTTGAAGAAATACTTGACATCAAATTTTCAGATAAAAAACGTGAGGAGATTGAAAAGACAATCAGTAAATTTCCTCTATCAGTAACACCATACTATTTATCACTTGTAGATGTTGACGACTATGAAAATGATCCTGTATTTAAGCAGGCATTTCCTGATGTGAGAGAATTGATCGTTTCTGAATGTGATATGGAAGACCCGCTTCACGAAGATGTTGACAGCCCTGTACCAGGATTAACACACAGATATCCTGATAGAGTATTGGTGTACGTCAGTCATGCTTGCTCAATGTATTGCCGTCATTGTACACGTAAAAGAAAAGTTAGTGATACGGATAGTATAAGTTCAAGAGAAATGATTTCAAAAGCAGTGGATTATATCAGAAACCACCCTGAAGTACGTGACGTGCTATTATCTGGTGGAGATCCTTTTATGCTTTCTGATGAAAACATTGACTGGATTCTTGGAGAAATAAGAAGTATATCGCATGTTGAAGTTATTAGAATAGGAACTAGAATGCCAGTTGTTTTACCTTACAGGATTACTGATGGATTAATTAAGGTTCTTAAAAAACATGGTGTAATCTGGATCAATACACATTTCAATCATCCTAGAGAAATTACAGAATCATCCAAAGAAGCATTAAGTAAACTCGCCAATGCAGGAATCCCTCTAGGAAATCAAAGTGTACTACTTGCAGAAATTAATGATTGTCCCAGGATCATGAAAGACCTTGTACATAAACTTGTACAAAATAGAGTGAGGCCTTACTATCTTTACCAGTGCGACTTATCGGAAGGTCTAGAACACTTTAGAACATTTGTTGGCAAAGGGATTGAAATAATTGAGAGTCTTCGAGGACATACAAGCGGATTCGCTGTTCCAACTTATGTTATTGATGCTCCAGGGGGCGGAGGTAAGATTCCTGTTTATCCTAACTATGTATTATCATGGTCTACTAACAAGATCGTTTTGAGGAATTATGAAGGTGTTATTACAACATATAAAATGCCAGATAAATACGATCATAACTTATGTGATTTAAATTGTGCAGAATGTAATCTTCAGTTAAACATTGATAATGCTCCAGAAGTAATCTCAATAGGTATTGCAAGACTTCTTTCAGACCATGAAGAAGAAATTACTCTAACACCAAACTCTCTTGAAAGAGATCAGAAGTACGAGAGATAAATGATGAGTGATAAAATTGAGAACATTGGAAAATCCATGATTCATCATGGAAAGTTAAACGATAGAGTATACATTATGAAATTAAGCAAAAATGATTTTCATGATGTTATTAAACGCACTGATGAATTGTGTGAAAAAGAGAGTTATTCCAAAGTATTTGCGAAAGTTCCTGAATCAGTTTCAAAAGAATTAATAAATCAGGGTTATATAAAAGAAGCAGAAATTAAGAATTTTTATTCAGGAAAGGAAAACTGTGTATTCTTAGGGAAGTTTATTGAGAAAGAGAGGCAAAATCTTATTGATAAGTCTCTGATTAATGATGTCTTAAAAATTACTAAATCAAAAAAAACTATTGAAGAACCTCCTGTGTTACCAAATAATTTTTACTTGAGGGATTTAACAGAATTAAATGCAAAAGAAATGGCAGATTTGTATAAATCAGTATTTAATTCTTATCCATTTCCTATTTTTGATGAAGAATATCTTAAACAAACAATGAAGGACAATATTGAGTATGCTGGAGTATTCTTCAAAAATACTTTAGTTAGTATTGCGTCTGCTGAAACATATCCTGATTTTTTGAATGCTGAAATGACCGATTTTGCAACTTTACCGAAATTTCTGGGAAATAATTTTTCAGTTATACTGCTGAAGTATTTGGAAAAAAAATTAATCAGTAAAAATTATAAAACTCTGTACACTATAGCAAGAGCTAAATCGGCAGGAATGAATATTACTTTTAAAAAATGCGGATATCAGTATTCAGGTACACTTATTAATAATACCAATATATCAGGAAATATTGAAAGTATGAATATTTGGTATAAAAATCTATAGCATAAACAAACTTGTGTTAAAAAGTATTTATAACAAATGATTAAAATTAGACAATCAGGATAAAACCCTTAAAGCTTAGACTCCATAGCTTTAAGGCCTTCCCGACTATTGGCAGATGTGCTGATTTTCTGTCATAATAATTTTATGATTGATTCTGATAATCTAAGTCGAAACTTCATCAGTTCCGGATTGATGAATCTCCTCCGAATTATTCTTGGAATTGTGATTATATATTATATTGTCGAACGCTCACTTTTTTCCTGGAATAAAGAGATTCCTTCTATCTATTTCTTCACAATTCAAAGCAATCTTATTCTTGCCATATACTGGATACTATCACCCCTTGTCAGAAAAAAGTCTCATCCTGTTTTTTCTCTGGTTGTCACCACTAATATGGTTATAACCGGGTCAATATTTATCATGCTGATTGATGAGGGATTCACTGATAAGCTGTATTTAATGCTGGAGAACAAGATCATCTCGAGTATGGTTCATTATATAAGTATGGCATCTTCAATTATCACTCATTACATGATGCCGGCACTGGCTCTTCTCGATTTTCTGGTTTTTGTCGATCTTGGAACATTGAAGCCGGGAAGAAAAATCTTTGTGCTTATTTATCCTATATGCTATTTCATTTTCCATTTAATTTACTCTTCTTTATCCGGGAATTTTATTTACCCGTTTTTTGATCCTGATTTTGTTGGTGGGAATGTTCTTGTTGTCCTTCTTACTCTCGGAATGGTGGCTGCTGTATTTCTAATAGGCATAGGGCTCGTGGCTTTAAATAGATTAGTACAAGGAAGAATCAGTCATTATTTTAAGAAACTGCTGCAGAATTGACTGTTGAGTAATTTCAAAATAACTACAGCCCCTACTCTTAAACCAGAACCCCTCTCATGTCATAAACATAGTTGAAACATTCAGGGTGTTATATTTTGTACATTCCGGTTTTATCTAGAAACCCGGGAAGCATCTCCCTAGTTTCTAGGCTATCTGTATATTTGCGTTTCAAATTATTTCAAATTAATGATTTATTGTGATTTAGTTTGACAAATGAAATAAACTGTTGTAGTTAAATATGTAGAGGTAAACCATGATTCCATACATAAGAAGAAAGAAAATTCTTGAACTACTCCATAGCAAAGAGCTCGTTTACCTTGATGATCTAGTAGAATATACAGGTGTCTCTCTGGCAACTGTCAGACGTGATTTGAAGCTTTTTGAAGAGGAAGGGCAGGTTGAGCTTCTTCAAGGTGGTGCCGCCAGGATTAAAGTTAATATCAAAGAACGGAATATTAAAGAAAAGTTAACAATTAACCGGGATATGAAAGAAATCGTTGCCGGATATGCTGCAACCCTTGTGAATGATGGTCAGTTTATATATGTTGGTCCAGGTACCACAGAGAACTGGATGTTTACAATTTTGAGCGGCAAGGATGTCACTGTTGTCACCAATGGAGTACATCATATTGAAAAGCTTATGGAGTATAAGATTGAAAGCAAACTACTGGGTGGTGAATTGCTTAACAATATAGCGGTTGTTGTCGGATATGATGCGATTAAACAGATTGAGCAGATGAATTTTGATAAATGTTTCATCGGTGCATCAGGTTTTACACTGGATAGGGGAGCATCGACTTCTGAGGTTGGTGTTGCTGAAATTAATCGTGTTGCCATCAAAAGATCAAAAAAGTCATATCTTCTCTTAGACTCAACTAAAATCGGGAATAACTCCAAATATACATTTGCTGCAGCAGATGAGTTTGATAAAATCATTGTGGCAGGTAATATTGAAGAGAGCTATCTGGAATTAGAAAATATATATGCCGTAGAATTAGATTAAAGTTCCCTCCCTATCTCGCAATAAATCCACTATTATCAGATCCTCCTCCATACTATTTCTAATTAGTGCAAATTCTTGCATCACCAGCTTGTTGAAATCATATATTTCATAAAAAATCATGTATAATCAAAAAACATGCAAATAATACGAAATAGATTGACAAGTTCTGAATCTATGTTAATTTGAGTGAAGCAGAATGACTTTTAATATGTTGTTCTGATGTTTTTGAAGGGGGATATATGAAAAAAATAATGACTGTATTGTTGGCTGTTTTTCTTTTAATAGGGCTTGTGGCTTGTGGTGGCAAGACCGAAGAAAAGGTAGAGGTTGAAAAGACTGTGGAAGCAGCTCCTGCTCCTGTTGCTCTTGGAGATATTCCAGCACCTTTCGGCGGCGAAAAGACAATCAAAATTGCACTTGTTAAGGAATGGGGTACTGGTACTCACATGACTATGCATATCAACGGCGTTAAGAACGAAGCTGCCAAATATGGTATCGAAGTTAATGTTATTGATGCAAACAATGACCTTCAGGCAATGGCTGAGGGAATTGAGAATGCAGTAACTCAGGGAGTTGATGCAATTCTTACATCTCATGGTAAAAGTGATGCACTTCAGGCATCTATTGATAAAGCTCTCAGAGCCGGTATTCCTGTAATCGTTTTTGATAATGATTTCAATGTACCTTCTGATGTTGCTCCCGGCATGCTTGTAGCTATGGATCAGTATGACCTTATGATGGGACTTCTTTCTCAGATGTCTCTTGTAACTTACCTCAATGGTTCTGCAGATGTTATTTACAACAGACTTGCAAATATACCTCCTACTGACAAACGTCATAGAATCTGGGAAGGTGGAATTCTTCCTACCTATACAGGTATTAATGTTCTTGAAACAATTGACCTTGGAACAAGTGGTGTAATGGCCAAATCTCAGACAGCTCTTGAAGCTATCCTTGATGCAGACAAAGACAATAATATTGATGCTGTTTATGCGGTTTGGGATGAATATGCAAAGGGTTTCTACAACGCTATCCTTTCATCAGGAAAAACAATTCCTCTATTCTCTGTTGATATGTCTGATCAGGACCTTGCAATGATGCAGACACATCCTGAAATCTGGATTTCTTCATCAGCAGTAGACCCAACAGTCATTGGTATTGTACAGGTTAGACTCGCCATGCTTGCCATAAGCGGACAGGCTCTTCCCAGATACTACTCTCTGACACCTGTACTTGTTGAGGCTTCTGATCTTCCTACTATCGAAGAAAGACCTCTCAGCATGGCAGACCTTTCTGAGTTCTACGCCGGTTGGGGTTCCACACAGGAATTCCTGGAAGACTGGATGGCTGATCTCGCAGCAATGCAGTAATCATTGAACTGATCTGTAACTGTTGTTAAATATAAGCGGAAGAGTTGAGTTAAAACTCTTCCGCTTGTTTTAGATGTTTATGTTTTTCGACATATTTTTAATAAGCTAAAAATTTTTATGCATCCCGTTTTAGCTCTTCCAAAATTAGAAGATCAGGGGTGAATTTTCTTCTGCAGATTACTGTTGAATAAAATGAGGTGGTTATAGGAATATGGATTCAAAGGGCTTGATGATGAAGGGAATATCAATGGATTTTCCCGGTGTAAAAGCGCTTGATGGAGTTGATTTCTCTGCGAATAAAGGAGAAGTCCATGCCCTTATCGGGGCGAACGGTGCAGGTAAGAGTACCCTTATGAAGATCTTAAGCGGTGTTTATGTAAAGACTTCAGGGGAAATCTTTATTAACGGGCAGAAATTGGATATCCAAAACCCAATGGATGCCAAGAAGAATGGTATTGTAATTGTCTATCAGGAAGTGGATACAGCTCTGATTCCATATCTGACTGTGGCAGAAAATATAATGATGGATTATCTGATAACTGAGCAAAAGAGTCTTTTTATTGACTGGAGAAAGATCCAGGGTGAAGCGAAAGAAGCCATGAATAAGCTGGGTCTGGATATAGATGTAAACAGGCTCGTAAGCGATTTGACTCTTTCGGAAAAACAGATGGTCCTTATTGGACGCGCTGTTTTCCACAAGGCTGAATATCTGATTCTTGATGAACCTACAGCACCACTGAGTGTTGAAGAAACAGATAAGCTTTTTGAAATCGTTGAAACAGTCAAAAAACGGGGTGTGAGTGTCATTTTTATATCTCACAGACTCGATGAAATTTTTAAAATATGTGAAAGAATCACCGTTCTCAGAGATGGGAAGCTTGTGGGTGATTATGATATCAAAACAGAAACTATTGATACCATTGTCGAGAAGATGCTGGGACGTAAACTTGAGAGTACCTTTCCCAAGCATGACATAACGGTAGGTGGAAAGATATTTGAAGTACGTCATATCAGTGGAGACGGCGGAATCAATGATGTGAATATGCATGTTAATGCTGGTGAAATTGTAGGAGTATCCGGATTAGTCGGGGCGGGTAAGACCGAACTGATGAAGCTTCTCTTTGGCGCATCAAAACGCTACGAAGGGGAAGTGGCCATTCATGGTAATTTGATTGCTCCTAAATCTCCTGCTGCTGCTGTGAAAAAAGGGCTTGCCCTGGTTCCTGAAGAGAGAAGACGGGAGGGGATTATTGTGCAGGAATCTATTGAGACCAATGCCACTCTTCCAACACTTAAAAAGTATTGCAATGGTGTCTTTATGAACCGCAGTCTACTCAAAAAATCTTCATGTGAAACCATAGAGATGGTAGGCATCAAGGCTCCCAATGAAAAAGTGCAGGTGTCCAAGCTTTCCGGTGGAAATCAGCAGAAAGTTGCAATAGGAAAATGGATTATTTCCGATGCTGAAATTTTCATGTTTGATGAACCCACCAAGGGTGTTGATGTCGGATCTAAAGCTGAAATCTACAAGCTGATCGGCGGGCTTGTGGCTAAAGATAAAGGCGTTATCTATGCAACCTGTGAATTCAGTGAAATCCTGGGTCTCACTGACAGAGTTTATGTCATGTATAACGGAACAATCGCTGCAGAATTGATTACAAAAAATACAAATGAAGAAGAGTTGTTACGATACTCTACCGGCGGAGGAAGAGATGAATAAGTTGATAAATGGCTCCGTTTTACTGGGCGGCAATAAAAAATTTGATGTGTTTGGTTTCCTTTATAGATATGGAACCATCATTGTCACAATACTGGCTATCGTCTATTTTTCTGTATCTATTGAACACTGGTTTACATTCGGAAATGTGACGAATATTTTCAGATCAGTTTCCATTGTCTGCCTGATAGCCCTTGCCATGACAATGTCCCTGACTGTAGACGGATTTGACCTCTCTACAGCGGCCACTGCTTCTTTTGCAGCGGTCATTGCGGCCAAGATAATGATTATCTGGCAACTTCATCCCATGCTTGCGGTTCTACTTCCAATTGCAGTGGGATGTATGATTGGATTGGTAAATTCATTTCTGATTATCAAACTGGGAATCTCGGATATGCTCGCAACACTGTCAATGATGTTTGTCATTACAGGTGTTTCTATTACATTCCAGCAGGGATCGGCAATATATAACTATATGCCCATGCTCGAAGGGGGAGTGGCACCGGGGCTCATGTCAGAGGGATTCAAGGCTATTGGTCAGAAAGAGCTCTTTGAAATACCTATTCCGGTCTTCATAATGCTGGCCATTGCCATCCTGGTTCATGTCTTTTTGAACTGGACAAAATATGGACGCTTTCTGTATATGACCGGTGGTAATGTTGAAGCTGCCAGACTAAGCGGTATTCCCACATCAAAATACAGAACCCTTGCCTATGTACTCTCAGGGGCCATTGCTGCTCTTGCGGGTGTTGTTCTCTGTGCAAGACTTGGATCTGGTGAAGTTGACTCGGCGGGTCCCTATTTGATGGATGCCGTAGCTGCTGCTTATATCGGATTTTCAGTGCTGGGAGCCGGCAAACCAAATGCATTTGGTACCCTCCTTGGTGCACTGCTTGTGGGAATCCTTATGAACGGACTCGTTATGATGAGCTTTCCCTACTATTCACAGAATATTGTTAAGGGTGTTGTTCTGATACTCGGCCTTGGTCTGACATATTACAAAAAGAAGGGGTAAGAAATAATGGATAAGTATTTTGAATTGAATGTAGATTCAGTTATTGATTATGTAAAAAGTAAAATTGACTTTTTCAGCAGCGATGCAGAATATAAATGCAATGAGATAGGTGATGGAAACCTCAACCTTGTATTCAAAGTTTATGACAGTAAAAACAATAAAAGTCTTATCGTGAAACAGTCTTTACCCTATGTTAGAGCTGCAGGAGAAGACTGGCCCCTGGATATCGGCCGTGGTGAGATTGAAAGCAGAATCCTGGGCATTGAGTATGAACTGACAGATGGTCTTGTTCCTGAAATATATATCTATGACCCCATAATGTGCTGTATGGTTATGGAAGACCTATCTGATTATGTGATAATGAGATATGGGCTTATTGATCGTGAGATTTATCCCAAATTTGTAGATCAGATTTCTGACTTTATGGTGAAAACCCTTCTTTTGACTTCTGATGTAGTCATGGAACATAAAGAGAAGAAAGAGTCAGTAAAGAGCTTTATCAACCCGGAACTCTGTGAAATCACTGAGGATCTTGTATTTACAGAACCCTTTAATACGGGGGCTCGCAATAATGTTGAAGAATCTCTTGTTGAGTTTCATATAGCAAACATTGTCAATGATGAAAAATTGAGCCTTGAAGCGGCAAAATTAAAGTTTGACTTTATGAATAATGCCCAGGCTCTTATTCATGGAGATCTTCATACGGGAAGCATCTTTGTTAACAAAGATTCAACCAAAGTTATAGATCCGGAGTTTGCATTTTACGGACCCATGGCCTATGACA
Source organism: Oceanispirochaeta sp. M1 (assembly GCF_003346715.1). Lineage (NCBI taxonomy): Bacteria > Pseudomonadati > Spirochaetota > Spirochaetia > Spirochaetales > Spirochaetaceae > Oceanispirochaeta > Oceanispirochaeta sp. M1. The sequence continues at coordinate 20,530 of NZ_QQPQ01000037.1, read as the reverse complement.
TTGGGAATGTCATTGCAAATCTGATCATGAACTATCTTTCGGCCTTCTACAGTATGGCCGATGGGGATAAAAAAGATAATTTCTGCCGTTATATGCTCTCAACGATCAAAGATACAGTTGATGTCACAAAGGCCAAATTCCTGTCTGTATGGGATGATGTTGTGACCGATGCAATGGCAAAAAAGAAGGGCTTCAAAGAACACTATATTGAAGATGTATTTGTAAACACGGCTGGTGTCTGTGGATGCGAGATGACCAGACGCACTGTAGGTTTTGCCCAGGTTAAAGATCTCAACAGTATTGAAGATGATACAGCAAGATATAAAGCCAAAACAACTAATCTTCTCATAGCTAAAGAACTCATAATAAACCGAACTACAGCTGTTACCGGTCAGGATTACCTTGATCTGCTTAGCAAGTACTGTAAATAAGGAAGGATCGAAATGAAAACTATAGTACCCGCATTATTAAATAGTGCAAAAGATAAACTTGTTCTCCTTGACCAGACCCTGCTTCCAGTGGAAGAAAAATTTCTAGAATTGGATAAGAAAGAGGATATCTGGGAAGCAATCAAGAAGCTCAGAGTCAGAGGGGCACCGGCAATTGGTGTTGCTGCCGCCTTTGGAATGTATGTCTGTGCAAACAGGTTGGAAGAGGAAGATGTCCCTTCCTTTAAGAAAAAAGTTATTGAATTAAGAGAGTATTTTGCAACCTCAAGACCTACAGCTGTCAATCTCTTCTGGGCCCTGGACCGCATGTTTGACAGGTTTGAGAAAGAGGAAAAAGCGGGTAAGTCCGTGGACCAGATCAAAGCAGCTTTTCTTGAAGAAAGTGAAGAGATCCTTCGGGAAGACCAGGAGATGGGAATAGCCATTGGGAAATATGGGCTTGAACTTCTAAAACCCGGTATGGGACTTCTCACTCACTGCAATGCAGGAGGACTTGCCTGTTCAGGTTATGGAACGGCCCTTGCTCCCATGTATGCAGGTCATGATAAAGACTACGATTTTAAGATTTATGCAGACGAAACCAGACCACTTCTTCAGGGCTCCCGACTCACCGCGTATGAACTGAACAAGGCGGGACTGGATGTTACGGTAATCTGCGACAATATGGCTTCTCTCGTGATGAGAGAAGGAAAGATTGATGCTGTCCTGGTGGGAACCGATAGAATTACGGCAAACGGTGACGTGATCAATAAGATTGGAACTTCCGGAGTGGCCATACTGGCAAAAGAATACGGAATTCCCTTTTATGTACTGGGTCCATATTCAACTGTAGATCTGAATACCCCCACTGGTAATGAAGTGGAAATTGAGCTTCGTGAGAGTGATGAAATCGGAAACGGATTTGGACGTCGAACGGCACCCGAAGAAGTTAAGGCCTATAATCCTGCTTTCGACATAACAGAAAACAAGTATGTAACAGCCATTATTACCGAGAAGGGAATCGTGAGAGCCCCCTACAAAGAGAATCTCGCAAAGCTCTTTAAGGATTAGATGATGCTGGAATATATGACAGAAGTACAGGCCAGGAAGGCCATCTGTGAAATTGGTGACAAGATGTATAACAAGGGTTTTGTCGCTGCCAATGATGGGAATATTTCGATTAAAATTTCAGAGGATACAATCATTGTTACCCCAACAGGTGTAAGCAAGGGTGGTATGCCCCTGGATTCCCTGGTGAAGATGAAAATGGACGGGACTATAATGGGGAAGAATAAACCCTCATCAGAAGTCAAAATGCACATCAGGGTTTATCAGCTGAATAAATCAGTGAATTCGGTTGTTCATGCACATCCTCCTGCTTCAACAGCATTTGCCATTGCAAGGATACCCCTGGACAGGCCCATAATGTCAGAGTCCATATTGACTCTGGGGGTTGTTCACGTTGCTGATTATGCTCTTCCGGGTACTAAGGAAGTTCCTGATTCAATTGAACCCTATGTGAATTCCCATAATGCCGTACTCCTTGCCAACCATGGACTCTTGACCTGGGGTGATGATATTACCCAGGCCATGTACCGGATGGAGTCGGCGGAACAGTACTGTAAAATTATGATATATCTCAGGCAAATAGGTGAACCCGTAGAATTCAGCTGTAATCAAGTCTCTGATTTGATTAAAATCCGGGAAAATCTCGGAATAGAAGCTGGAGGGGTCCCTCCCTGTGATCCTAATCCAGTTCAGAAAAATGATAGGACCCCTGAAGCCGAGCTTATCGAAAAGATAACCCGGCAGGTACTGGCACAGCTGAAATAAAGGAGACAGTTATATTATTATCTCAGAATCCTGAATGAGAATATTGTATGTCAGGTTGTTCAGAAGACAGCCAGTATGTCTAAAACAGCCTCCTCCATAGTTGCTCCTGAGAGTTCAGCCCCTGATGTAGAGTTTTTGGGAGTCAAAGAGAATAAAAATGACGGTATTGATTTGACCCAAACCAATACCGTCATACTTTTATTGATTATTACATAATGGCTGATCGGTAGCGTTTTAATGATGTCATTAAGGAATATACTTTTCTGATAATAAAACACTTTCCCGGATGGTCGTGGAAGAGACGCCCTTGTCAATTATGAGGACAAGGGCGCCAAGCACGAGCTTGCTGTCATGACTCATGGAACCGAGATTCTTCAGACAACGGCACAGATCGGTGATGCCGGCCTAGCCATTGTAGAACAGACTCCATTTTATTTTGAATGCTGGATGACCAAAAGGACTGATCACCATGGAGAAAATTCTTCCATGGACATCACTAACTATTTTTTCTTCTCGAAGGGCTATGAGTGTAATTCTGGCCTTATCTGAATCTCTTCACTTCTTCCGTATCAGTTGTACTCCTCTGCTGTTTAAATAATCAGCATAAATCAAATTTAGAAGCTGTACGGCTTTATGAGAGCACTATATCGAAAATCTATTCAATGGAATAATTCTATTCAAACATATTTTTTATTATGAAAATACATATGTAGAGTCTACAAGTGATTTTATGATGTTGAGAACTTCCAGTAAATTTTAAAAAAAAATATTGACAATTAGAGCATAACGATTCAATATGATGTAACGACATCATGATGTCGTTACATCATGAGATATAGAAAATAAATCTAAATTAGAATTTTGGTGGTGAAAATGGAACCTGCATATTTTTTGGTAAAACAAGCTATAGAACAAAAAATAGAGGAACAGGAATATAAGGTAGGGGATTATCTGCCTTGTGAAAAAGATTTAGGTGAAATATACAATGTGAGCCGAACGACAATCAGAAAGGCTGTGAGTATGCTTGTTCGAGAAGGGAAGCTCACAATCATCCGAGGTAAAGGAACTCAGGTAGCTCCCACGAGGATGAGTCACAATATCGAAGAGCTAATGAGTTTTACAGAATTGATGCGTAAACAGGGAATGATCCCGGCAATTCATGATCAGTTCGCGAAGCTGGAGGCTCCCAGCCCCAAATTGGCGGTTATTCTTGGGGTGAAACCTGAGGGCCAAGTATTTCATATACAGCGGGTAAGGTTTGCCGATGAACAGCCCATAAGTATTAATACCTCATATATCAAAGCAGAATATATCAAGGGCTTTCATGAAAAGCTAATAGAAAATGAACAATCACTCTACCGGATTTTAAAAGAGACATACAATATTGTCATTCATGATACCGAAGACTGCATTAGTGCCATCTCAGCATCGAAAGAACAGGCCGAGGTACTTAATGTCGGCAAGGGGGCACCCCTCCTATTTATCGAGCGCCGTGCCTACGATCAGAAAAACAACCTCATTGAATATTCTGAGATCTACATTCGAAGTGATCGCTACAAACATATTATCAAGATGAGGAAAAATTAAAGAAATAAGAACTAAGGTGTAAATATCATTCGAAACAATCAACCGTCTGGGACTTCGTCTGAGATCAAGGATTATTATTCCTGGTTGAGAGCACAAGGTGGGTCCTGATAAAAACGGGGCTAATTTACGAAAAAAAGAAGTAAAATATTTTCCCTGTCTGGCAATATGATTGCGGATAACGAGTAGATATCGGGAGGTGAAACATGAAAAAGAAACAGATTATATGCATTGGTACTGTTGCGATGGATGTGTTGCAGGAGGTTGAAACTTTACCGGAACCGGACGGATTTGCTGTAATTGGAAACATTAGTTATTTACCAGGAGGAAGTGCATCAAATGTTATGGCCCAGGCATCCAAACTTGGCGCTCGATGTGCATTTGTAGCAAAAGTGGGAGATGATTCAGTTGGTCGGCAAATATTGGAATCCATGGAACAGGAAAATATTGAGACTAAAGAATGCAGGATTAAAGCAGGTGGGACATCCCTTCATACAACGATTGTTGTGGATTCCCAGGGAAGCAAATTTATTCTTCTGAATATGGGTGATGCCTTCCTAGATCTCAAGGTGGATGAACTTGATGAAGCCTATATTACCGACACGGAAATCTATTACACCGATCTTTTACCGGGAGAAGCCGCGATACATGGTTTAAAGGCAGCAAAAGCTGCCGGTATGAAAATCGCAGTGAATCTCCAGATCGGCTTGCCAATGATGAAACAGCTTGGTGTGACCAGAGAGCAAATTCTTGAGATTCTCCCAATGATTGATCTATTTGCTCCCTGCCGTGAGGCAGCTGAGCAGCTATTCAGTTCCTCTGATCCCGCATCATGTGTCGCAGCTCTTCGTTCCTACTGTAAGGGAACTATATTACTTACCATGGGAAGCGATGGAGCCTATGTTGATGCTGGACCCGAAGTAAAAGCTGTTCATTTTCCCGTGGAAGATGTCGTCGTGAAAGATACGACCGGTGCAGGAGATTCATTTCTGGGGGCATTCATCTATGCTCATATGATCAGGAAGTTTGACATTGAAAAATCAATGAGTATAGCAACCCATTGTGCCTCTATTACCTGTTCGGTCCTGGGGGCGCGATCTGGGCCAGATTCGGTGGAATTGGAGCAATGGCTGTCCAGTCAACTCACTGAAGAGGAGCATTAAATAATAGCAGCTAATGGTTTGTGGTTCACAAACCTTAATTACATAGAAGATTTATATAAGGGAGTCAGGGATGAGTGAAACAGTAAAAGTTGATGATGTAACTGAAGAAACAGAAGTGAAAAGGGGTTTCTGGTCGGTAAAAAGAGTTTCTTATGTGGCAATATTTATTGCCTTGAGTGCAGTAGGTGCGATGATTAAGATCCCCAGTCCTATCGGATCAGTCGGTTTGGATTCTGTTCCAGGATTCTTTTGTGCACTGGCTTTCGGTGGAATTGAAGGGGCTATTGTCATAAGTATCGGTCATATCCTTTCAGCTGCGTTTGTTGGGTTTCCACTTACCCTACCTATTCATCTTGCTATTGCCATTACCATGGCAGTTTGGGCCTTTCTCTACAGGTTGTTGAGTAAACTCAATATAATATTAGCTATTGTTGTAACAGTATTGCTCAATGGATTTGTCTCAGGTCTTCTCCTTCTTTTATTGGGTGGTTGGGGCTTATATATAGGAACAGTGCCCTTCCTTTTGGTGGCTTCCGCCGTGAATGTTATTTTATCAGCCATCGCATTTAAGGCTGTAAAGAGTTCAAAACTGTTGTAATAACTAACCCATTTTTAATACGGCGGTTTTATCAGCCGCCGTATTACGTTTCTTATCTTCTTAAGGGATCGTTTTTTTAGAGCAGTACTGAACTGACTCATCCGGGAAGATCAGATTCTGAGGCTTTGCCTGTTTGTCCCCGGGCAGGAACAGAAATATTCTACAAAAAGAAAGAGGAATAAATACTCATGAGTAATGCCATTGAAATAACAGGTCTGCGTTACAGTTATCCGAAGAATGATTCACCCACCCTGGACGGAGTAGACCTGCAGATTCCAGAGGGTGCTTTTACTATTATCACCGGACCTACAGGGGCTGGAAAAACCACCTTGGTCTTCAGTATGAATGGCATTGTTCCGGAACTGACCGAAGGGCGGATTGCAGGAAAAATACAGGTCTTTGATAAGAATGTAAGAAAAACCAGGGTACAGGATCTGCTGGGCAGTATTGGTGTGGTTATGCAGGATCCTGAAACACAGATTTTTGGAAGAACAGTGGAAGAGGACACCGAATTCGGCCCCCGGAATATGATGCTTTCCAGAGAGGACATTCGAGAACGAGTTGATAAATCTCTTTCCATGGTCAGACTCGATCATTTTCATAAACGACAGAGTGATCAACTCTCTGGAGGAGAAAAACAGCGTCTCGCTATTGCCGGTATTCTGGCCATGAAGCCCAAAATGATAGTCCTTGATGAACCGACTTCCGAGTTAGATCCCCTGGGACGATCTGAAATTTACAAGACGATCCAGGATTTACGGCAAAGGGAAAATATGACCATTGTCGGAGTCGAACATGCCACCCAGGATATTATAGATTTTGCTGATCATCTCGTGGTGATGCGCCTGGGAAAGATTGTCTGGCAGGGGGTACCTTCCGCTCTGCTACGTGATATTGAAAAATCCCGGGCTCTGGGAATAAAACCAATACCTGTAAGCCTGTTGGGACTTTCTCTGGCTCAGGCGGGATTAGCCGATATTCATGATATTCCATTGAGTCTGGATGAAGCCGAAAAATTGGTGAGACAGATCATTTCGAAACGAATGAAAGCCGATCCGGATTATCAAGCAAGTGCATTGTTCAGGGAAGAGCCGCTGAAGATCTCAGCGTCAGGAAAGATACTTCTTGAGATAAAGGGACTGACCCATATTTACAAAGGAGGAGTCCAGGCTCTTAAGGGAGTCGATCTGATCATCCGAGAGGGTGAGTTTGTGGCTCTCATCGGACAAAATGGTGCCGGTAAAACAACACTGGCAAAACATTTAAACGGCTTGCTTCAGCCTTCGGAGGGCGATATTCTTGTTCTAGGTAAAAACACAAGGATAACTCCCATTAATGAATTGGCCAAAGATATCGGATATGTATTTCAAAATCCCGACCATCAGATCTTCTCCGTGACGGTAGAGCAGGAGATACAGTATGGGCTGCAGAACATGGATCTTTCAGATGAGGAGATAACTGAGCGGGTAAATGAAATAGCAGAAATCACAGGCCTTGAACCTGCATTACAGGAACATCCTCTTTCACTAGGAAAAGGCCAGCGCCAAATGGTGGCGGTGGCATCAATTTTAGCTATGAAGCCTCGAATCCTTGTGATTGATGAACCGACGACAGGGCAGGATTGGGAGGGAATTCAGAATATGATGACCCTTATTAAGGGACTGCATTCCAAGGGTACTACAATTATTATGATTTCTCATGACATGGATATTGTCTCAGAGTATGCCGACCGGGTTGTGGTATTGACCCAGGGCGAGATTCGGGCAGATGGTACAGGAGAGGATGTGTTCAAAAAAAATACAGTTTTAAGGGAGGCCTGTGTTACGGCCCCTCAAATTCCCTTGCTTTGTGAACGGCTGGAGGATGTCCTTGACGGTCTCTGTATCATGTCTCCTGAGAAGCTGGCGGAAACAATTGTCGGATATCGGAGAAGTATATGAAAAATAGTGAAGCAATCTCTTCGGAAAAAATCATGAAACAGCGAAGCAAAGTAGTACATAATGCAGATCAGAATACTAGGGAAAGATGGGATTTCATCGGGAAATTAGATGTTCGCACTAATATGCTGGGATTTTTTTCCATTCTGGTGATAATCTTCTTTTTTAACGATCCTTTATTTAATCTTGGGTTACTTGGATTTTTATTGCTCATATCACCTTTTTCGAAGATCGATTATGGGAAAACCCTGAAATTAGTGAAATCTTTCATCCCTATATTTATTCTTATGATAGTATTTGCGGGGTTTACTTTTTCATCAACCGGTTTTACTCGGGCAATAAATAGTACCGAGTTATTCCGTTTTGGTTCTGGTGGAATATTGGTCTGTTCCCGCGGCGGCCTTATGATCGGTATGACTTTTACCATTCGCATTCTGGCCATGATTCTTGCCACAGCCATCCTTTCTTCTTCCATAACCATCGATGATTTTCTACTCTTTCTGGATTCCATCCATATTCCCTATGAACTTTCCCTTGTTATTATCATAGGTTTAAGGTTTATACCCACAATGGAGAAGAAAAAGGATCTTGTATTTCAAGCCCAGTTATCGCGGGGCGCCTCGCTAAGTTCAAAGGGCCTTCTGGGTAAAGTAAAAAGTTTCATGCCGATTATGGTACCTCTATTTATCAGTTCTATAGTGATGTCCAATAATTTATCCTATGCCATGTTGAATCGGGGATATGGCCTGGCCGGAAGTTGGACTCACATGAGGGATCTCAGATATAGCGGACGGGATCATGCCTTGAATTTTATATTGTTTCTTTTTTTAGGGGGGATTATCTACATGCGGTTTTTTCTCCATGTAGGAGTCCTATAAGGACTCCCGACTACTTTGTTGATTACACACACTGAGATTATGTAAGGAGTTTTGTGTTGATGTTAGATGATAAATGTCTTGGTGCTTTATATGGTGTTGCAATGGGTGATGCTTTCGGGATGCCGGTTGAGTTTTATACTAGAAAGAAGATAAAACGGATCTTTGGTTATGTCGATACATTCCTTGATGCACCTGATGATAATAAGATTACCCATGGTTTAAAGAGGGGGGAAGTAACAGATGACACCCAGACAACGGTGTTAATTGCACGATCCTTAATAGATAATCAGGGAGAAGTAAAGCCTGATGATATTCTTAATCGGATAATGAATTGGGCTGATGAGAATACTCATATGAATGTACTTGGACCCAGTACACGTTTGGCTTTTGAACAGATTAGAAATGGTATGGCAATGAGTGAAGCCGGTAAAAGTGGTGTTACCAATGGTGGTGCAATGAAGATGATCCCTGTTGGAATTATCTCTGACTGGTTAAATAAGGATCTTCTTCTTGAACGAGTACGTCTCGTCTGTCTACCTACTCATAATACTAACATTGCTATCGCTGGGGCGGCAGCTATCGCCTTTGCTGTCTCTTGTGCCCTGTCTGAGGGGACTTCGCTGATTGATGTCATAGAGGCAGCCAGATCCGGAGCCAAACGAGGTGCTGAAATTGGATTTGATGCCGTGGGTCCTTCAGTGCTTGATCGAATTGATCTAGCACTGTCTTTGACAGCTGAATATACCAGTATAGAGGCCGTATTGGATGGTTTGTACAATATCGTCGGTTGTGGATTCTCTGCAGCAGAATCAGTACCCACGGCTCTGGCTATTGTAGCTTTATCGGGGGGAGATGTACTCAAAAGTGCCGAATACTCAGCGAATGTGGGTGGGGATACGGATACGATAGGTGCTATGGCCTGCGGTATCTGCGGTGCTCTCCAAGGGGCATCTTCTATTCCGGATGGTCATAAGGAGTTGTTGGAAAAGGTGAATTCCTTTGACTTTCCCCATTTAACAGAGAAATTGATATTCCTCCGGTAAACGGTTTGAGATATTCCTGACAGAACCGTGGTTATATTATTATGTGCGCCCGGCAGGGCGTACATAATTGGGTGTGAAAGTCCTCTACAGGACAGATAGGGGGAATCATATGGATATCATCAATTACAGGTTTTGTATTTGGCTTCATTTAGGTTAGAGAAGAAACGATTTAGTGTCATTTCCGAAAACCGCTTGTTCACTCCCATAATCCTCTGTCATACTCATAAACAGATGAGGGTATTTTATGAGTAGTATTTACAGAAACGCTCGGCTTGCTAAGGATCGTACTTTTGACGGGACATTTCTTTTTGCCGTAAAAACAACGAGTATCTTCTGCCACCCATCCTGTCCATCCCCAGTGGCAAAAGAGGAGAATGTTCTCTATTTTGAATCGGTTTGTGAAGCGATGGATTCTGGTTTTCGCCCCTGTCTTCGCTGTCGCCCGGATCTGGATTTCAAATATTCGGCAAAAAACAAAAGCGGCTCACTCATCATTGACCGTGCACTATGTATAATTCAATCAGGAAAAATTTACGGACTCACAGTTTCTTCACTTGCAGATTCTTTAAATATATCAGACAGGCAGTTAAGAAATCTATTTATCGAAAACACAGGGCTCAGTCCCAAAAAGGTAATAACTCTTCAACATTTACTCTTTTCAAAAATACTTATTATGAATTCTTCCTGTTCCATAACAGATATAGCCTTTGCCTCCGGTTTCCAGTCAATCAGACAATTTAACGATCAATTTAAGAAGTATTATTCTCAGACTCCTTCGCAGATGAGATTTTCTAATCCTGGAAAATCATGCGAAAAGAGCTCACTGTTTATTGAATACAAAGGGGAAATAGATATAGTTCCCACTCTAAATTTTATGAGAGACCGAGGCATAGCCGGTGTAGAGTTAATTAATGATTCCAGCTATAGCAGAACCTTTCGTACTGAGACAGGTTCGGGTTATTTTACTGTAAAAAACAGACCTGATCGTCACGCACTGGAAATACAGATCCATAGCAACGATATACGCTGTTATAGAGATATTTTCTTCAAGGTTAGAAAGATGTTTGATCTTGATGCAAATGTGGAGAAAATCAGTGAACATCTAGGTCAGTTCGCACTACTGGATCAGGGGATGGAAAATAAAGTTGTCCCCCGACTGCCTATGGTTTTTAATCCCTTTGAGTTTACTATCCGAGCTATTCTGGGGCAGCAGATCTCCATAAAAGGGGCTACAACCCTTGCTAAAAGAATTGTATTGGAATCTTGTCTGAAAAGTGAGGACCACTGGCCTGCCGGGTTGACTCATTTTTTCCCCGATCATATGGAGATCCTGGATTTGGACCTCTCTTCATTGGGAATTACAAAACGAAGGCAAGAGACAATCAGACTGGTCTGCTCCTCTATAGATAGGGGACTATTGAAACTTCAGGTGAGTCAGCCTTTTGACAAATTCTATAAGGATTTTATATCCATAAAGGGGATAGGTGACTGGACCGTAAACTATGTGGCTATGAGAGGATTGGGATTCGCTGATAGTTTTCCAGCCAGTGATCTGGCAGTGGTCAGAATGATGGGATTTGATGAGAAAAAGATTAATTTGAAAAAGATAATTGAGGCTGCATCACCATGGAAGCCCTATAGAGCCTATGCCACCATGTGCCTTTGGAAAAAATACTCAGAAGGAGAACATTAGATGTATTACACAATACTGGACACCTCAATTTGCCCGTTCCTTGCCGTTGGAGATGAGAATGGACTGAATTCTCTTATTTTCATAGACAAAGACGCCAAGACAAATAGCACAATTGATCCACTCTGGATAAAAAATGATCTTTTTTTTGAAGATGTAAAAGAACAGATCATTCAATATATTGACCATAAGAGAAAAAGTTTCGATCTGAAACTTGATCCAAAGGGTACTGATTTTCAGAAAAAAGTATGGAGAACACTCTCCACCATCCCCTATGGTGAATACCGCTCCTATTCTGAAATTGCCTGTCAGATAGGAAATGATAAAGCGGTAAGAGCCGTAGGGATGGCCAATTCAAAGAATCCTCTCCCCCTTATAATCCCTTGTCACAGAGTCATAGGGAAAAATGGCAAACTTGTAGGATATGCCGGAGGTCTTCGGATAAAGAAAACACTGCTGAAATTGGAAGGAATCGAATTATGATACTTTCTAATATCAGGAAACCGGAACCCTTAAGAATGTGATCCTCTTTAGTCAGTATTCCTTCAATCCAGGGGTCATACCGACTATAATTTTATTTGCTCACTGTAAGGTATATTTCTTCTGTTTAATAATGCAGCGGGGGGCAATATTATTATATTCTGAAACTCATCCCTGCCTTCCAACCATGGGAGCCTCAAACAGTTCATCACCGATCATTACGGATGTCATTATTATAAGCCGATTGTTGGAGTCCAATTCCTGAAGTACATCCATCAAAGGACCACCCAGTAGAGTTGTATCCTGGATGATCTTTCCCTCTACAGTTACCATGCTGCCGGTTTCCCATGGAAGCTCCTCCAGAAAATCCGGAACTCCCAGCAAGTAATAATCCTGATCACTGTGGAGAACATAAAGGGGGGAGGATTTCTCCAGAATCCCTGTGAGAGACTGCATTTCGGTGGATGATCTCTGCTCCTGCTGTCCCTTCCCTCCATCAGGGCCGCTCCTACCGCCACCCTTAGCTCCCGTTCCCCTCTGTGCAGTCAGCATTCCAACCAATCCCAGCAGCAGAACCGCTCCGATTAACAGTACTTTATTCACCATGTCAGATCCTCCCAAATAGTTCTTCAGATATGACCATGACATCATCATGACCTCCTGGGAAGGAAAGAGACTAATTGTTTACAGATCTTTTACACAGTTTACATAATTTACAGGGGTCTCCATTTTCTGAAAAAAGAGCGACTGCGGCTGTACATCCCGGGTGCAGATTTCCACTGAATCAGGCTTTCTTGAATTCAATATTTTCACTGGCAAGAGTCTCGACAGTCCTTTTTTCATTATAAAATAAGAGGATAATTAAAGAAATTATCATTAATCCCAGGGCAACAACCGCCAATAGCCTAACCCCCAGATCATTGTCCGGACTTCTTCCCAGCAGAAGAAGTGTCGGAATCACCAGAGGGGGAAGAGACATGGGAATTTTCATAAAGAAACTTCCGGCTCCAGCATATGCACCCTCTTTGTGAACTCCTGTTCTTATGGCATCGGCACGGATAATATCGGCAGCAATGGCTCCCGGTACAATGCCGGCAATTGATGCAATTATCCCTTCAAGAAAGATAATGATCCAAGCCCAGGCCATGGTTGAAATTCCGGGAACCTTACCTGCGACGGCAATCATAGCGAAGGCTATGGTCTGAAGGATGAAAGAGAATATAACCATTTTCTTTTTACTGATTTTTTCCGCAATAATATTTACAAAGGGATACCAGAGGAAACTCATTCCGAACATGGCGGCTCCCATGATGGCAACCCACGATTCAGAAAGTCCCATCAGTACGGTTATGTAATAAACTATACCCAGCTGCAGGAAAATATCTGTCATGAAATAGACTGTCGTGCTTAAAGTGAAAATCACCCAGTCTTTGTTCTGGAAGGCTTTTATTATAGATTCAATTGGTTTCTCTTCTGATACTTTACCGAAACAGTAACGTTTTTCATCAACAAAAATAACAGGTAGAATCATTAGTAAAAATCCAAGAATACTGAAACCGGCCATTAGAGTGCGGAAGGCTGTGACCGGAGACATTCCGGCTGATTGTAACATGTCCTTGAAAAGGTAGATAAGCTGACCTGCCAGGAGAAATCCGAAAGCCCAGGCGACTGATGTAACTGTACACAGGAACATTCTATCCTTTGATGTATGTCCTATTTCCGGTATCAGAGCTCCATAGGGCATCCTGTAAACTGACATAAGAAGATTGAAGAGTACAACAGCTCCTACCAGCCATAGAGCATTCAGGCTGCTTGGACCGGATGTCGGTGGATGGAAGATAAAATAACCGACTACTGAAACGGGAAGAGCACTGATGAGCATGAATAATCGTCTACGTCCAATCCTGGATTTACTTCTGTCGGAAAGAGCGCCTATCATGGGATCAAAAAATAGTCCGGCAATCTGTGCCAGGAACCCGCTAAGTCCGATTACTGTCATTCCGAAAATTGCTTCACGGGTAATCAATACGGGAAAGTTAGCCTGTCCCGTTTCAGGGGGGATGTAAAAATATGTAACAAGACCGGCCATGGTTGTGAGAATTGACCAGCCGAACTGCCCCAGTGCATACATTATAATTCTCCACAGGGGCATTTTCTCTATTTGTTCTTTCATGGATAATTTCCTTTTATGATGATTAGGTGAAGCCACACGCGAGGCTTCGATTACTATAGATGACGATTTTCTATTTGACAAGCGATTTATGAGGACTGGATATTAAAAAAAGACACATGTCTCACCAGTGACTTTAACATGGAGAATGGAATAAGTCTGACACCAGCTCCCTCTCAGAGACCTGAGATCAATGGAGCATAATTATTGATCAGTCCACTTGAGTTAAATAAAAAAAATGAAATAGATTTTTATGATCTTCAGCTCAGTTTTTTCTGATACCGCTCAATAAAATTTTTTTAAACAATTCCTGAAAGTCCACCTGATCACAATATTCATTTTTCAGATGTTTTTCTCTTAAGATGAGCCGTTGGAATAAGGCGAAAAAGTCCTGACTGATAAAATGAAATAAGTCATCTGCACTTATATCATCCCGTATGGAACCATCAGCTATCCCTTCACTGATATATTGATATAACTGGTCTTTTTGAGGGTCTAATGACCTCACAAATGATTTTTCAAGCTGGGGTGTGGGATATTCGTCCTGGAAATACCGGTCGAATTCTGCTGTGAATTTTAATAAATCTTTAATATCGTCAAAACTCACGTTATCAAAATATCTTACGACTTTTTCATAACCTGTTTCATTGCTTATATCATTTAATTTGAGAGAGAGGTATTCGTCTATCTGTTTCATGACAATCATTTCAATTTCAAAAGCCAATTCATCTTTTGTCGGAAAATAACGATAGAGGGTACGGCGATTTAAATTTACAGCCAGTGCTATATCTTTCATCTGAGTACCGGCAATTCCCAATTCAATAAATTGTTTCTCTGCTTCTTCTAATATGCGTTCTTTTGTCGTTCTTTTTTCCATCTGTTTTAACAAGTAATTACAATATCATTCCTCTATAGAATAAACAAGAAAGCTCATTGCAGCCAATCCTTCCCTCCGTTGGAGGGGGATGACCGGATATCAATGTGTTAATTGGCTTATACCTAACGGTTGAATACTTCGTTCATCCTGTCACAGTAGTAGCGTACATTGTCCCACTCGGCATCGGGAGCAATGCGGTGATCGGGACAGGGAATGTAACCTCCCAGATCGACCAGAGGCTTGAGGCGTTCCACCTCCTGATCTATGGCTTTTCTGTCTTTTGAAAAGACCACTTTATCCATCCCGCCCACGCCCCGCAATTCCCGGCCATAGCTTTCCCTCCATGGTGCAATACTGGCCTTCCATGTTCCCACTTCAATGGGGAACATGATGTTCACACCATTTTCAAGCCAGATTGGCAGTAGAGTGTCGATTTTGCCGTCGCAGTCAACTGAACTGAATTGCACACCATGCTTTCGTGCCAGATCAGTGATTTTCTTATAGTGAGGTCCAGCCAGTTCGGTAAACAGGGTAGGATTGATGAGAGGCCCGTGGTTGTAGCATATATCCTCCCAGAAATGGAGAAAGTCATACTTCGCACACGACTCAAGAGCTTTTTTCACCAGACCAAAGCTCACTGCACCGAAGGCATCAACCATCTCCTTCAGCAGGCCCGGATCGTCGACCGTCAGATAGCTTAAGTTCTCTACTCCCACTATATTGCGCAGTGTTCCGATTATACTTCCGGCATAGAGACTGGCGGGATACTGACGTTTTTCCAGAGCTTTGTTTGCCAGGATACTTCCTCCCGTGAAGTAGGGGACCATGCGCTTTCCCGAAGGGACAAGGGAAAGAAAAAGCCGTGCTGCGGATCGGGGTTTCATACGGTTTCGAAAGTGTTTTTCCCAATCGCCTCGGTTTTTCAGAAGATGGTCGATCTCACTGGGAATCGATACGACCCCTTTTTTTGTTTCCACTATTACACCCTCATCATTGAGGCTGTGGATTCGTCCATCTTCGAAACGATTGATCACCTTGGGAATGAAAGGAGGGAAAAGACCAGTGAGAACTCCGTGATGCATGGACCAGTTGAAATCGAATCCCAGTTTCCCTCCGATGATCAGGTCTGCCTTGTTTCCGTCTCCCCAGGAACGGGCTTCCCTGGGAGTCAGGTGCCCCTGGTCGGCCCATTTTTTCAGTGTTTCGGGCCAGAATCCAAAGTGTACCAGTGGTAGGCGGTCATATGATTCGTAGTTTAATATAGCCATGGTATTTTTTCGAAATGTCATAAGTTCCCCTTGTTGTCATGTACAAATATTAGATTTATATTTCTCTGAATCTATTCTAAATCCTTTTCAGGCAGTGAAAAATAGATAATGATAATGAGTATATGGACAATAGTAAGATTATGCAGATAGCCGATATTCACCCGCTTGTGAATTTTGCCAATTATTTCAACCTTGATGCTGAATCGGTCTGGGGACCGCGGAGGATACCCGATTACGAGCTGATTCTGATTCGTCGGGGAAAGTTTCGATACGAAATGTCGGGAGCTGATCCACGGGATCTGGAAGAGGGGATGGTTCTGCTCATCCTTCCCGGGATAGAACACTACCTGTACAGCTGCCTCCCCGGTGGAGCTATTTCCTGCATCCATTGTCTGCCATTATCGGGGCCGAAAGGAGTAGCTCTTTTCTGTCCAATTTCTCCCACCCCCCAGACTATAACCGACGTCAGTTCTGATTTTGCTCTGATGGATGAGCTATTCCGCCGCTGTACTGCTTTGTATGAAGGATACGGCCCATATAATGAAGAACTGGCGGGTACAGTCTGCCGTGAAATCTGGCTTTACTGTGCCTCCCGGTGGCAGGATGGTACAGATCCCCTCTCGATCCGAATGGAGCGGATGCTTCAGTTCATTAATGAAAACATTCAACGTCCATTGAGCCGGAAGGATCTGGCAGATGAGTTCAACCTGGCTCCCGAGTATGTAAACGCCCTGTTTAAAAAGGAGCTGGGTTTTTCCCCGACCTATTGTATTCAGAGGGAAAAGGTACTGCAGGCCTGCAATTTCCTTTTACAGGGCGATTGCAGTGTCACAGAGGCGGCATACCGCTGCGGTTTTCGGGACCCCTTATACTTTTCCCGGGTTTTTAAAAAGATACTGGGCCTGCCTCCCAAAACTCTGCGCAGTCATTTTCTGGCCGTGCAGGAGTAGGAGGCTTCTATCTCCAAACCGAGGAGTAAAGCTCTCTTAGATTGCCCATCTCCAGGCATACCATATGGTCAGTGCATTAAACACAAAACTCACGATTATCAGAAAATTGTCATACCAGCCCGGATATGGTAAGCCGGCGATATTAAAAACAATAAAAAATATGGCAATGGAGATATTCACCCAGCGAATGGCAGGATAATTCAATGACAGAGTCAACACAACCATAATAATGGGTATCAGCATTACCGCTGCGATTCCCAGCCACATCCCCTGAGAGGGCTCCATATCACCAATCTTCCCCGGCTGAAAATCGCCGGCAAAGATTCGCATCACATCTCCTAAAAAATAGGTCATCATCAGAGAAATCCATAATCCTGAAAGTATTATCCGGGTTTTTTCCATAATTAAGATTCCTGCTCAGGCCATTTCCATGAGTACCAGATAATCAGCAGCATACACAGCACTTCTACAGATGCAAAAAAGATATAATGAAGATCCAGAGATCCGCCTCCTATCACAAACAGAATTGTGATTACAGATGCGATGATATTTGCAAGGCGATTTAATTTATACTTTAATACACGGGATAGAATAATCATGATAATTGGAATCTCAAGAATTACGGCAAAGACCAATAAAATCCCCTGGGTAATTCGAACCTCCCCAGCCATTCCGGTCTCCAGTATTACCAGGAAATCCGGAGTCATAAATCCAAGGACATCAGCAAAAAGCATATTAAACATGACAACAATCCATAAAGTTGAAAGCTTCACTTTTATATCCAGTGTGTCACGCTTCTCGTTAGTATTCATTTGAACTCCTTTCTCAGCCATTTATATAAATATTATGCCCATAGTTGTTGATTTTGGAAATTATTATAAAATGAGTGGCTGGTATTCAGGATTGAGTGGTTAATATATATGGCTGTAGAGTCTTTTTATCCATGATTATCTCACACTGTATTGGCGTAATGGTCTTCTGCCTTGCCATTTTTATATTCATTGAGTAATGCATTAATCTCACCAAGATGAAATTGACTATGTCTGATTAAAAAAAGGACCACACTCAGCCTGGTCAACCCAGTCCATTTATAATCATTGTTATCAGCTTCAAATTTTATATTCCGCAGCCATTTTTCAGTGTTACTTTTTACGGATTGCATCATATAAATGATGTCTTCTTTTGAAGGCAGATCACGAGTCTCAAGTTTACCTGAATCTGTTGCAATAGATCTCCCGGACTCATATACAAACGGAGATGAATCACCACTGTAATATTTAGTACTTTGAAGAATGTGAAAAGCAACCAGGGCGGGAGTTGTCAAAGCAAAGCCGGAATGAATCCAGGTATGTGCATCAAAATCACTTACTATTTTTTCAAACATTCTCCAGAAATGACGGAATTGATTGATATATTCTTCTCTCACCAGAATCTCCTGTTTGTTATTTACGAGTTTTAAAGCCGACAAGTGGTGCACTGTAAATATTTTACTGTATTAACAAGAGGGTGCTTTCAGTAAGAAAGCACCCCATTATCCGCTTAAATCAAGGGCGATTCCTTTACTTCAGGCGGATTCTCGCCCAGTGGGCCGGATGGTCCGTCATTGATGCCTCATTGGAGATGTACTCGGAATCTAGCACCTCGAAGGATTCGGAGAGGAAGATGTAATCGATTCTTCTTTTCAAAGTAGGGGCGCCATGAGCAAAGTCCCCCTCTTCCTCTTCAGATCGGCTTTCGAGTTCCTCCAGGGAAACCCGGCCGATGGGATTCAGAACGCGCCACGAGTCATTTAAGACATCGCCTATGGCCCGGAGGGTTTCTGAGTACTCTCTCATGTTGAAATCTCCCATAACTATCACATTATCAAAGGAAGAGGCCGTCTCGATCAGGGTTTCTGTAAAGATCCTGTTCACATCCTCATTCCCCGAAGGGTGTACGCAGATGATTCCCACAGACTTCTCACCGAGAGAGAACTCGGCCACAGCGGTTGCCACTTCATCGTCGGAGCTGTAGGTGTAGACCGATCTCTGATTTTCCAGTGGAAAGTGTGAAAGAATCGCTGTGCCGAAGGTCCCCGACACGGTGGTGGGACCGAAGTAGGCGTAGTAGTCCAGCCCATCCTGGAAGAAACGTACAACATCCACATTGCCCCGGGAAATACGGGGAGAATCGCTCTCCTGGAGGACCAGGATATCAGGATTTATCGAGCGGATGACAGCCAGCTGCTCATCCAGGGCCAGGTTCCCATCCTTGTCGACTCCCTGCTGACAGTTATAGGTCATCACAATAAGCTCTTGTGGAGCCTTGCCTACAGCTTCGGGGCGGGCCGATACAAAGATTACTGCAGCAATGGTGAGAAAGAAGATCATCAGGGAAACAACCATTAAAGGCTTTCTCTCGCCCGAATCATCAGCAGGAGACTCAGGTCCCTTTTTCTGCAGAAGCAGGGGGATAATCATCATAAGGCCGGTGATGAGAAAGGGAAGGTAGAACTGGTTGCGGAATATCAGGCTGACGGGGGGAACATAGGCCCAGATATTGGTGAAGATCAGGACAAAGATCAGAATGAGGAGGGTGAATGTCCCCGTCCACCAGGCGAGGGCCGCTTTAGCCGGAGAGAGACTCTTTGCGGCAATTCTCGATGCAAAAACATCGGCATTGAGAAAGAGAACCGACGAGAGGAGGATCATCAGAACCGTCGGGATATGAGCGTACCAGGAGAGAGGGGTAACTATGACAGCCGTTGAGGCGGGGGTCATAGGAAAAGCGACCCGGTTTAAGAGAATCGTTCTCATCAGTGCCGTGAGAAAAAGGAGATTCACGGTGATCAGCAGCCAGGGCTTCTTTTCCGATGGAATGAGTGTCTTTTTCCAGAAAGAGGCGCTCAGCAGATAGCTTGTGAACACCAGGGATGAGAGGATCATCACCAGGGGATAGGAGATCCCCGACCAGCGGCTTATGATACCGGGATTCTGAAAGAGAAAGTAGACAAATGTGATGATGCCGATCATCCCCAGAATGGAGGAAAGTTCCCCCCGGGGTTCGGACTTTCTGTTGATCTCATCATCGCGGCTCTGAACCAGGATAAAGAGGGAGATTCCTCCGAGTATCCATCCGTGGATCTGACCCCAGCCATGGAGGGAATAATCCCTTGTTGATCCCAGGGCACGAAAGAAGATGGAGAGGAGGAGGGCCAGGGCGATCGCCGAGCCTGTGGAGATATTCTCTTGAGAATCTTCCCCTGTTCCGTTTCTCTCCAGAAAAACCATTAAATAGAGGAGGAAGGCCGATACCCCCGTCCCGGCAACGACGATGCGCAGGGAATGGCTCACCTGGGGTAGGAGAAGGCGGGAGACGATCAGAACAAAGGCGTTAAGGGTGAGGAAGTTCTTTCCTCTGGACTTGTTGAAAAGCAAAAGGAGCGGGGCAAAGAGAAAGAGGCAGCCCAGTGCCTTCTCATCCAGAGTCGTGTTAAGCAGGTCCAGCACATAGATCGATTCGATCTGGATCGGCAACCCCTTTTAGGACACTATTTTCTCGGACATCAAAGTTTTGTATTCCACTGGTGTTAAATACCCCAGAGACCCATGAATCCTTTTATTATTATACCAATTTACATAATCATATAGTT
>NZ_QQPQ01000036.1 GCF_003346715.1 Oceanispirochaeta sp. M1 | reverse complement strand
AAACAAATTGTAGCACGATGGGGTCGCTTTGCGGCCCCTTTTTACATTTAAAGACTTTCGAATAATTGTTTTGAAAAAGAAAAGGGCTGTCGCTTTAGTCTAATTAGACTTTTGCAACAGCCCCTTTTTTTTCAAATCAGGATTCATAAGATCCTGTCAAATCTCAAAAGAGATCTGTATAATATCTATAAAAAAATACTTCCATAGATTGTCGGACTACTCTCATCATTCATACTCAAATCTCCTTAATATGCGGATTTTTGTTCCAATGAACTTACTTATAAGATAATACGAAATCCCTCTAACTGCAAATTAATTCGCCGATTTTCCATCTACTGCCGCAGGGAAAACTCTTTATTGAAGGATTTCTGGAATGCGTTAAAAATAAAGAAACGTACCTTCTCTTTCACCTTAGCCTGAGCATCAGCCTTGAAAAGAAACACATAGACAGATTGTTCACCGCTGACTACGCGGGAACCAATTAGAATAACATCGGTATTGACAATTACCCCTCTCAGACGCATCTGTGTATTTCTTATCAGCTGATTCTGAACCAGGCCCTGATGCGCACCCAGAGTACAAGACATTCCGACTGAACTGATATCCAATATTTCTCCGTTGACCTGTGTATCAAACAGAGAAAAATTGACTGCAGCCCGATCTTCAAGATTGCATTGATAACGGATATATTTGCGGCGACCCTTAACCTCATTGGCTTTGAGAACCTTCATCATCATATCCGAAGCAGCCTTTGTCCCCTGCTTAAGCTGAATAAACCCGCAGCTGACTCCAAGATCAAGGAGGTAGTACTGAACCTGTTCCGGATCTGTAATTTTGAATGACATTATCCCTATCTGAATACCAGGATTAACTGAATTCAAATTTTCTATAAAGATCTGCCACTCGTTTTCCACCTGTACAGCATCCACATTTATGAAGAAGATAGTATCCGGATATTTGGCAACAATCGCGGGTATTTTCTGATGATCCATAAGAACATAGACCTCAAGCTCCTCATCTGTGAGGATCTCCATAATCGGCCCTTTTACAAGATCGGGAGGATTTACAAATACAATCTTTTTCCCGAGGAAGTCAATATTAACGCTCATTGTGTCTGCCCCCCGCAGTACTATTCCGCCTATAGCATCAATTTTAGATTCTCTTAATTCCACTGAAACCGGACTGGATATTTACAGTTACCATGTTGAGCTCTTCCGAGGCTTTCAAAGCCTCCCGGCTGGCGGTATTCAATTATTCAATTGAGTGACCGATTTCAGAAAAAGAATTATTCATATCTTCAATTTCCCTATTGATTTCATCAAAGACATCTAATGTTTTCTTAAAAATTGCCGTCTGTTTCCGACACAGTATCTACAATATCATATTAATTAATACTTACCTGATATTTAGTTTCACAATCACTCCATTTCTTTTAACTGACAATGCTTAAAGTATCAGTTAAACTGAGTATGACTACAATTAGAAAAAACATTAATAAAAACTCACTTCAAGATAAAGCTCAAAAGGAAAATGTCATGGCTGTAAATCTGAAGAGAACTTTGATTATGTTAACAACACTTATCGTACTTCTCCTTATAATATCATTGATCAGTCCGGAAAAAAAGTCACTGAATAACACTGTAAGAGAGCAGTCGGGAAATGATTATGTAAAGCTCTCCGAGGGCTGGACAGAATATGAGATCGACGGTCCGGAAAATGCTCCTGCCGTGATACTTATCCACGGTCTTTCGGTAGCAATGTATGACTGGGACAGGCAGTATCAGGTTCTTGTTGATGAGGGATACCGGGTTCTCCGATATAACCATTATGGACGGGGACTTTCAGACCGCCCCCGGAATAAATATGACAGCAGCCGCTATGTCCGGCAGCTCAAGGAACTGATGGACGCTCTTGATATTGATCAGGCTTATCTTGTAGGTCACTCAATGGGAGGGCTCGTGACTGCGGCTTTTGCGGCTGAACATCCTGATAAAGTGATGCGCCAGATACTGATATCCCCTGCTCTGCATATGGCAGAGAATAACTCAGGAGTAACCCTGGTCCGCATACCCATTCTGGGAGATCTGATGGCAATATCCATCCTGCCCCGTATTCTGACAGAACGGGCAGAAAAGCTATTCAGACATTCCGGTATCAGCGAATCAGAAGCCTATGTAAATGCTTTTACAAGTCAGACCGGATACAGAGGTTTTTCCAGGTCAGTAAAATCTCTTTTCAGGAATAATATGATGGAAGATTTCTCTGATACATATGCCCGGCTTCAGGGGGATCGAACCCTACTGATATGGGGCGGCAATGACGGTTCTGTGCCTGCGAAACATACTGAAAAAATTATATCAGTTCTACCGGGAATTCACACAGCATTTCTTGAAGGCTGCGGCCATATGCCGAATATGGAAGAGGCAGAAAAAGTGAACTCCCTCATTCTTGATTTTCTCCGGAAATAAATTAAAATTAATAGATACAAACTGCCGGATACGTGGACTGAGATCAGTACTCGGCCTCGATACTTAGAAAGAATCCTCCGCCTATAACCTCATCCCCCAGGATCTCTGTCTTGTCAAAGGCTCCCTTGGTATAAGCTGCCGGAGCTCCTGTATTATGATCACTGTAACCTGAATACAGAGAAAAAGGGCCCAGTTCCAGACAGAACCCCGCCTCATAGGAGAGCCCGGGAGAATCAAGAATGCCGAGGCCTGCAACGGCTCCGATCAGGCCGAAGTATTTATTCATCATACTCTGTACATCAAGACCAAAATTCATAAAACTGCCCTCTCCTGTGCTGGAGAGAATCATACCGTTACTTCCCGAAAGGTTGGCCGTCATTCCGGCCAGCAGGGGTATCTCAAAACCAGCCGCCCATTCAGCCTGCATGATATCATCACTGTCCCGGTCATACATGAGAAAATATTCAGTCATACCGAATCCGAAGATATCAATTCCGGCAAAACTCAACAGCAGTGTACCCCCTATCCCCAGAGTCATTGCGCTGTCCGGATCGCTATAAATCCGATTGTTCTCAAGATTAGAATGGGAGTCGTAGAAAAGCTGCATGGAAGAGCTCGTAAAATGGATCAGTGAGCCCCAGGAAATACCTCTATGATCATTCTCCAGATAGAATGCTCCGAAGCAGTCGGGAACAGAAATATCCTCAAACGAAAAGGAGGCCGGATTTACCGCTGCTGTAAGATAGTAGTTTTCACCGAACTGCAGCCGGGTTCTGAAATTGAAGCCGTCAATTCCGGAGGTAGTGGAGTGCTCAAATCGGTAGCGGGTATGTTCAAATCTTAATACCTCCTGGCTGCTTCCATATCCGAATTTCAGATTCAGGGGAACAGAGGGATTAAGACCGCTCTCCTGGAGCACATCGGATTCCAGGTAAAACATAGTTCTGTTGAAATCATCCTCAAGTTCAAAAAAACCTGAAGGGCTGTCGGTCCAGGCGGCGTTATAACCTTTCAATGGATTCAGCTCCAGACGGGCGGCAAAACGACTGTATTCTGTGAATGCGACCTCCACTGTGAAACCAAGTTCATCTGCCAGATTATATGCACTTCCGTCATTCTCTATTTTTAAGCTGTCCCTGAGAACTGCTCCGCCTTTAAAACTCGGATATTCCGCAAAAACAGGAAGAGATGAAAAAAATAGTATAAGAAGTATAAACAGAGGAAGATTTTTTTTATTCATAATCCGGCCTTTTTTCGAGATAGGATATTATATAATATAAGTTCATAAGAATGTATGGATTTATTATATATTCAGATAAAGGTTGTATATGAAGAGATCTGCCATATCCCTGGCATTGTTGTTATTACTGATCATTACTCTCTCTGCGGATGAAACGAAAACAAAGG
Organism: Oceanispirochaeta sp. M1; assembly: GCF_003346715.1. Classification (NCBI taxonomy): domain Bacteria; kingdom Pseudomonadati; phylum Spirochaetota; class Spirochaetia; order Spirochaetales; family Spirochaetaceae; genus Oceanispirochaeta; species Oceanispirochaeta sp. M1. The sequence continues at coordinate 44,804 of NZ_QQPQ01000036.1, read as the reverse complement.
ATGATTTCATTCCGGCCCCGCCGACAGAGCAGCCTCTCACAGATTTTCTACCAAAAAAAATGAATCCTGAAACCGGTCTCTGGATATCTTCCGCAGGAGCTTTATTCGGTATGAGCCTGGCAACTGTTGTCAGCTACAATACATTCAGCAGAGCTTTGGATGATCCCCGACAACAGGATATGCAGATGGGAGTGCCCCTCCTTGGTATATGCCTTGCCGGTACAGTTGTATCTACCGTTCTGATTGACTATTTTCTGGATCAAATCAGAGAAAACAAGAAGAATGAAAGAGCTATTTCAAAAGAATAAATTCAACCCTTCTGTTTCTCCATCGGTTCTGTTCATCCTCAAAGGGGATAAGAGGGAATTCTCCTCCCCGTCCAGCGACATCCAGCCTCAGTAGGGGAATGCCTTCTTCTGCGAGAACATCTCTGACAGCAGCAGCACGTGATTCTGATAATGGAAGAAGAACTTCCTTCTGCTCTATGGCGGCCAGTTCATCCGAACTCCAGTGAATTAGATTTCCATGACCTTCAATAAGGATTCTATATTCGGGAAACTTCCATAGAGTGGCTGCAATTTTCCTGATAATCTCCCTATTCTGCTCTACCTCTTCGTCTGTCAATCTGGAAAAATCGGAGGATCCGGGTGGGAAAATAATCCCGGGGACTCGAATCTTCAGCTTTCCATTTTCTCTGAAAACAAAAACATCTGTAATAAAACTGCCTTCTCTCATAATTCTGTATCCCAGAATATCAAAGAGTTCAAGTTCAAGGGAAAAGTCTGCAGCCGATGAAACCAGAATATTATTTGAAGCATAACCGTCCCAGCTGATAGCAGGGGGGGGTGCTCCCTTTCCACTCTGCGAATAGATTTGAACACCAGTCTTATCAAATATCCGGAAAGTCCATTTTTTTACGGATGATGGATTCTCAATAATCGGAACAAGCTCAAGTACATCGGCCTCTCCATCACCGTCAGGAGAAAAGATTTCCGGCCTGACCAGAAGCTCCAGATCAACAGGAGGCACAGACCTTTTAAAGGGAATAGAGTGCTTTACCCCCAGGTTTATGGAAAGATAAGGAGGCAGTTCAGAGCTGAAAGGAAAGGATAGGGACGTTTCCAGACTCAGATAATTTCGCTTATACAGATGCATATCAAACATAGCCGAAGCTGCAATGGATGCCTTCATGGATATTCCTGATTCCTCCAGGGGCCAGTACATTGAAAATACTGCTCCCGGATAAAAACTGAAAAGTTCTCCCAGAGGCACTCTGTATCCTCCTTTCAGACTGAAATAAGGAAAAGGCAGTGCCTGGGAGTTATCATCACTCAAAAAACCATATCCCCCGGCAAGCCCCATTCTGACACGGGGGATAAAATCTACCACAGAGAGCCCGGTTTCTATCCCTCCTCCGATTTTACCTTCTCCAAGAGGCAGGAAGAATCCTGAAAAGAACTCCGGAACAACTGAATAAGTCCTGCCGGGATAAATGTCCTGTGCAGTGAGTGAAGATGCTAAAATTATCAGAATCCAAATCAAAATCCGCCGCTTCATAAGCTGACCCCGAGAGAGATCCCGCTGCTCAAGCCTTTGCCGGGAAGAATGAGGATTGGAATATTGATAAACATCCTGCTTATATCAAACTGGATTCCCGTAAAAAAATATCCGAGAAAAGGTCTGGGTGACGATCCTTCCACCGAACCATCAACAGAAATACTGCCCGGAACGTCTACAAGATCTCCCAGATAGCCCAGAACCGTAACTTCATTATCCCCGGAGAGAAGAATATCAGTTCTACCAAAGGAGAGATTGCATCCGGCTCCCAGATAAAAATGAAAACTGTTAAAAAGGCTTACTCCTGTGGTGGCGGAAAATGAGAAGCATCCGATATTAGACCGCATCCCGATATCAAGAACGGGGTCCAGAAGAATGGAGACGTCCTGAGGCGGAAGAGGTCCGTTCCCGTCAGGATCAGCTTCAAATTCTCTTATGATCTCTCCCACAGGAATATTGGTACCAACATCATGAAATCCATAGGCCCCTCCGCCCTGAATATATACAGGAGTCCAGCTGAGTCGATCCTCTCTGCCAAGATCTTTGAAAACAGCATAACCAAGGGCCGTCTGCAGAAAGAAATCCTTTAGATAATAATCTTCACTCTTAACATCTGAATAGCCGATTGAAGCAAAGAGAGACAGCCTGGGCAGTACTTTCTCAAGAGGGAATGTGAAGCTGCCGTTGATAAGTCTGGCACTTCCTCCAAACTCAAAATCCTCTTCTGGATTGAGTTCAGACAATCGGTCAGAGATCAGTTGAACATCCAGAGTATAGGAGTAGAGTGAGGCATAGGCTCCAAGAGAAAAGGAGTAAGTTGATGCAAGAGGTTGAGTTCCCAGCATAGGGAGGGTGGCAGACATACTGACAGCGGAGCCGAAGGCTCTGGTAAACTCTGGTTTCTCAAGAAAATTATTTACAAGATTCTCGATTTCAACTGCAGCGTCACCTATGTTCTCCGCAAGGAGCGCTTCCAGCTCTTCCATCCCGTCTCTCAACTGGGGTACAGCTATCTCCACCTGGATCTCTGCCCCCAGGCAGGCAGGAAATACCAGTATAAACAAGAGTATCAAGAATCTGAAAAGATTCTCCATAATAGGCTGTGCCCTTTTGATTTCCATGCAGATAAGAGATATATTAATACATACTATGTCATTAATAAAGGTAAAGACGATGAAACAGTCATTAGCCGTATATTTTATGTTAAGCGCACTTTTCCTGCAGAGCTGTTCATTGGACTTCCTGGACGAAGATTCTCCCACAGACAGTGCATCAAGTTATACCCGCTACGATTCCGAGGGAGATATCCTCTATTGTTATGACAGTGAGGACAATCTGAAATGGATTGAGTACTATGATTATAACAGTCAGGGACAGTGCATCTTTATTAAGCATACCCTCCCCTCCGGCACAGTTCTCTGGTCCTACGTCTATGAATGGACCGGTTCAGACCTGGTGACTGAAGCCTATTATGACAGCGGGAATACACTCTCCTGGTTCAACGGATATTCCTACACAGGCGGCAGCCCTGTAATGAAGAGCAAATATAACGGCAGTTCAGCTCTTCAATCTTTCCAGACTTGGACCTACAACGGAACGGGCAAGGTCCTGACAACAGGCAGTTACAGCGCCTCATCTGCCCTGCAGTGGGCCTATAAGCATGCATATGACGGCTCGGACAACACAACATTGACCTCCATCTATGGGAGTGATTCACTTAGAGACGCCTATATAGTTTATGACTATGACGGAAGCAGCCGAAAGACCAGGGCCACAGGTTATGGTTCTGCAACGGCCTCCGGCAGCTATGAAGCACCCTGTGAAATTCCGGGCTTCCCGACATACGGCGGAGTGAACACAAGCAGCAGAAATGATACAGGCATATCGGTACCAGGAAAACCCGCGGCGCCCTCTGCCCCTGGCTTGAGTCTGACTGACAGCCCAGTCTCCTATGCATGGATGAGTCTCTGGTTTTTTGACTCCTACGGATACACATCGGCTACTCTGAATTCTTCCTACCTGCCCATTGAGCTGGTCAGATCAGCACCTGATTACCTGAACGGACATCCACTTGAGGCAGACCTCAGTTATGACAGCAGCAAGCGTCTGACAAGAAAGACAACAATGTGGAATGGTGAAACAGTTCTTGATCTGGTATTCGGATACGACGGCGATGGTTACCTGAACAGCCTGGATACAAGGGGCAGAAGCCTTTATATCCCCCTCCGCTATACAATCGGCTACACTCCTATTAATGATTACAAAGTACCCGCAGAATTGAAGATCTATAATGAGTCCACCCTTCTGCAGAAATTTGTCTATGCCTACAGTGGAAGCCTCGGCAGTGCTGAAGAGTATGCAAAAGGAATCTCAACCATCACCCATTACGATGGTGACGGTGTTCTGGTAGGTACATACACTTTCACATACAGCGATCCGCTTTTAACAATCGATGTAACAGACAGCTCAGCCGTATATACGGGCCGTTTCGAGTTGACCTATGATGGGGACGGCAAGAATGCATCCTTCAGCAGTTATGACAAGGACGGCAATACAGTATGGAGCTATCAGTTCCGTTATGAAGGAGACAGTCGGGTATCTGAAGCAGTTCATGATGAAAACAATCTGCCCGATGCAGGGGACTTCTTCAGCGTGGAATCACTCTTTGTAGATTTAGGCCGTTTTTTCCCTTAACGGGGATCAGTGGAGAATCTCATCAAGCAGTTTCCCGAGTTCCTCTGTAAGAAAGGGCTTCTGAATAAACCCGGAAAGCCCATCGGCTCTCATTTCACTAAGATTTTCATCCTTTGTAAATCCCGATGAAATAACAAATAGGCAGGTAGGATTAATCTCTCTTATCTTATAAAAAAGATCTTTGCCATTCATCCTTGGCATTATCATATCACTGAGAACGATTGATATATGGCTTTGTTCCTTTTTATAGACTTCAAGTCCTTCTATTCCGTCCCTGGCCAGCAATACGTTATAACCCATTTTTTTAAGAAGGGGTTCGGCTGTAAGGCGTATAATCTCTTCATCATCAATAAGGAGTATGGTACCGCTCCCTTTTTTAAGAGCAGATTCTTTGTGAATCTGAACTCTGATTTCCTGCTTTGAGCAGGGCAGGTAAAGATGAAAAACCGTCCCGTTGCCAAGTTCACTTTCGACCTTTACAGCTCCCTTATGATTCTGCATTGCCCCATATACAGAGGAGAGACCCAGACCGGTACCTGTTCCATGCTCCTTTGTTGTATAAAAAGGTTCAAAAATTTTCCCCAGAGAATCGGGAGGTATTCCTACACCCGTATCCGATACTGCCAGGTCAATAAATTCACCGGGAAGCAGATTAAATGGACTTACTCTACAGTAGTACTCATCAAAAAAAAGATTTCTTGTACTCACCGTCAGCACTCCACCATCTTTCATAGCATGTGAAGAATTAATCGCCAGATTCATCAGAGCGTTTTGTATGGTTGAATAATCCCCGGAAAAAATTGGTTTATCTGCAGTATTTTCACAATGGATAATTATTCTTCGATCAAGAGTCCTTTCCAAAAGAGCCAGAGTTCCATTTATGATTTCATGGATATTAACTGACGTGGAACTGATGCTGTCTTTTCTGCCGAAAGTAAGGAGCTTGGAGGTTAAATCTGCAGCCTTACTGGAAGCATCCAGAATAAGATTCAGATATTTCACACTCTTATCATCTTTAGAATCAATCATGGTCTGCAGGAGAGATGCTGCTCCTGTAATTCCAGCTAACATGTTGTTAAAATCATGGGCTATACCACCGGCAAGCTGCCCTATAGCATCCATCTTCTGTGCCTGAACAAGTTGCTCCTCTAATAAGGTTTTGTCGGTCACATCATCTATGCGGATAACAGCCCCCTGCTCATCAATACTCTTAAGGGGATAGATGGTAATATCATCATAATTAACCATATCTCCTTCACTCCGAACCTGCTGAGGGTAGAACTGAACGATACCTTTCTGAATGCCTGACAGTATACTGAGTAGATCAATATCAGGAAATGGAAAGATCTGATCCAGAGGCTGTCCTACAGCTGAGGATGAAGGTATCTTCGTCAGTTCGACAGCCCTGCTGTTCCACTGAGTGACTATACCCTCTGTATCAATTCCGATCAGAACCGACGGCATGGACTCAATAACACTGACAATATAATTACGTGCTTTCTGCAGCTCACCCTCAATCTTCTTCCGCTCAGTATTCTCATGATTCAGATCTTCAAGCTTCTGTTTTATAGAGCTCTGCATATTTTTAAAACTCTGAGCAAGTACCCCGATCTCGTCCCTGCTTGTTATAGCGATGTGATGATCCAGCTCACCTTCTGCCATCTTTTGAGAGATTTCTGTCAGCCTCACAACCGGCTTAATAAAATTTACAAGCAATATTGTCAGAACCGGCAGGATCAAAATCATGAACATCAGCATAACCACCAGCAGCATGCTGATAAAACTGCGTGCGTCCCGATATTTTTCACTGACAGGAACTGTATAACAGACAAGCCAGCCCCAGGGAGCAAACTCCTGATAGATATACCACTTATCAACACCCATAAATTGGGTTGTGAACTGACCCTGATGAGGAGCAGGCATTAATTCCGTCCAGTTATATTGATCCAGGAGATCACTGTCCTTCGGAACTGTCGGATGTAAAATAACTTTGAATTCATGGTCCACAATAAAAGGATAGACAGTAAGTTCATCTTCGCTGTAGTAGGCTTTACGAAACTGTGAAAGTACCGAATTCTGGAAGTCATCCACATTGGCCTCTACAAGGCCTGTTTTCTGAAGACGTTGCTCAGTACGGTCCAGCTCACTCCATATCAGTTCCAGCTTCTCATGATAAATTTCTGTCTGACTCTTATCCAGGATTTTATTCAGCTGTTTGTCAGCAATAAATAAAATAGAGAGAAGGGTGATGATATAAGTTCCAATAATAAGAAAGAGCAGTTTTGCTGTAATAGACCTGAAATGCACTATTCAGACTCCTCCCCGGGGGTATCATTCAAGAATACAGCATTTTCCATAATATCCGAAGAAAATTTAATTCCTATTTTATTTACAAATGTCATGTTTGCCAAAAGCTTGTGCTGCTGGTTTTGTATAATTAGACCATCAGCATATTCTGGCAGTATCTCAACAGCCTATACCAAAGGATCAAGCTCTATCATTCTGTTCGAGCATGAGATTGATTATGAAAGAGTAGTTAAAAGCAGCAGAAAGCTGAGAAGCCAAATGGCTTAATCGCTTTTTAACAACTTACTCCGCCACTTTAAGTGGCGAACAGAATCCGCCGAAGGGCTTTTGAGGAATTATCCCGGGGGATAGATAATTAAATTAATGATGGGAGAATATAAACAGGATAAAGTGCGGGGTGTTTTAGCAGTCAATCTCAAAAGATACCGCTCAGCCCTGGGACTGTCTCAGGAGAAATTTGCTGAGAAAGTATCTCTGGGACACAGCATGATAGCAGCCATTGAAAATCAGAAGAAATTCCCCTCTTCCGACTCTCTGAATGAGATCTGTTCTTTTCTTAATATTGAACCCTACCAGCTCTTCCTCCCTGAAAATCTTACAGAAAACGATTCTGTATCAGAACTGGGCAGTTTACGAGAAAGGATGAAAGAAGATCTGAACACCTTAGTGAACGACAGGTTCAGAGAATTTATCACTAAATAACATTAATCAGCTACCGGATTTCTTCTCAAAGGTTGTCAGCAGTATCCCACTCACAATCACTATGATACAGAAAAAATGATACAGTCTTATCTCCTCACCCAGAAACAATGAAGCAAATATTCCGCCATACAGAATAGCAATACCCAGAACCTTACGAAGAGATATTTTTTCTTTAAGAAAGATTCGTGAGAATATCACAATAAAAACTGGAGCGGTTATGGCGAGTATGGACTTATTGATAGCCGTTGTACTATGCCCGGCTATATAGATAAATGAATTGAACATAGAGATGCCAAGAATGGAAGCGCACAAAAATATCCGGAAATCAGGGAAGACCGCTTATCCATTTTTAATTCTCCTTAGAGCTATTTTACAGAGTTTTGGATTAACTGACGACAATAATAGACCTCTGAGCTGCGGCCTGATATCTGAGATTTCCAAAAGGAACGACTCATTCTTCTTATATCCTCAGGGCACAGATTATGGTAATATTATCTGTGTCTGGAATGAAATGGTCTTCAAGATTTCTGTAGAATCCATCACCGGCAAGGCAAATAGAGGTTAGATTAAATGTTAAAAGAAGAAGATCTGGAAAGAGTCAGCGGCATAGCCCGTTATCATGAAAGAATGTGGATCGAAAGAGATGATGATGGAAAAATCAAACAGGTTTATGACCTGAACTTCGACCCTATTGATAAGACAATGCTCCATAGATCCTTTGAAAGCAATACACAGGAAGATGGATTCACTTACAAGGGAGAGTTTATACCTCTTGAGAATTCCAGAGATATTGCCAAAAAACGCTCGCAGGGATATCAGAGGCGAAACAGAGGTCATAACCCTGAAGATGTACTTCAAAGCTGAAAGTTATACCGGACAACCCATGAAACCTGACTACTCAGTCAGGTTCTGATATAATTACTGGAAACTCAAGCCTTTTAAACCTAGAGTTTGTGATACAGGAATTAGTAGGTCATGAAAAATAAAAAGACATCTTCATCAACATTCTTTATAGCAATACTCTGCATCTCTTTTTATTTATCTCCCACGCTACTATTCTCACAAGACTCAGAAGATTCGGAAGAAGCCTATAAGCTTTTCATCAATCTGAATGAAGAGGAGAAACAATGGATTGAAGAACATCAACGTTTAAGGATCAGCGGTCCAAGAAGTTTTCCTCCATTTCATTCCTTTGATGAACAGGAAAACCCACAAGGAATAGCTGCAGACTATATCAGGATTATTTTTGATAATCTGGGGATAGAGCTGGAGGTTCAACCCAACCTGCCCTGGCCTGAAGTCTTGAAAAGAAGCAGGAATAAGGAACTTGATATAATCGCCTGTTCTGCAAAAAGTGCAGACCGCGAAGAGTATCTGCTGTTCACAAATCCTCACCTCTCATTTCCTCTGGTTATAATATCCCGTGAAGATTCACCTTTTATTGCAGACCTGAATGATCTTACAAATATGAAAGTGGCTCTGCTGAATCAGAATATAATAACAGACTGGCTTAAACGAGATGGGATCGAAGTGACTCCCTACCCTGCCGAATCACCTCTTGATGCCCTTAAAGCTGTATCAACCGGCAAGGCCGAAGCCTATATAGGAAATCTTGCGACCTGCAGTTACCTGATTAATGAGTATGGACTGATGAATCTTAAAGTAGCAGCTCCCACTGAATACGGGAACTACAATCTGTTCATAGCCGTAAGAGACGATTGGCCGGAACTGGTCTCCATCCTTAATAAGAGTCTTGATGCCATAAGCCCTGAACTGCATACAGCACTTCGCAGCAACTGGCTTTCAATTAAGTATGAGTTCGGCATCACACCGGGAGATATAATCAGAACTATTCTGATAGTTGCTGGAATAGCCGCTGTAATTCTGTTGATTATCTTAAGATGGAACCGTCTTCTGAGAAAAGAAATCGACACAAGAAAGAAGGCTGAAAAGGAACTCAAAGCTGCCTTTGAAGATATAAAGACATTGACCGGATTACTCCCGATCTGTGCACATTGCAAGAATATCCGGGACGATAAGGGCTACTGGAAAAAAATAGAGAGCTACTTTGAAGACCATACTGAGATCTCCTTTTCACACAGTCTTTGCCCGGACTGTATAAGTGAATTATACGGGGATGAAGATTGGTATATTAAAGAGAAAAAAGAAAAAGATAAAATATGAGTAATGATTAAAACCGATTCATGAGCCAGTTTTTTATCACATTTTTCAGATGATTATGAAATCCATATATATAATGGAAACGAACAAATGTCTCTTAATGTGACATCAATATCACCGATTTATATAGTAAAAACCCACTATTTTAAGAAATTTTAATTAAATAGAGCCACTGGAGACTTTATTCTCATACCTGCATTCAACTACAATAAATCTCATTTTTTTATTATTGTTTTAATGTTAATTGGAGATAAAAATGTCACAACTAAAGAATGCCGGACTGATCAGTATGGGTGGATTTCTGCCCGCAAAAGAAGTCCCTGCCAATAAAAAAGATAATCTTGTTAAGTTTTTAAGAAAAGAAACTCTGCTGCACCACGAATATATTGATGCAATCGACCAGAACGGCCGCATGCCTGGAAGAGTCGAGACCAATTATGACGGATGGGAATCTCAGCCCTGGTATGATGAATGGGTATCCAGGCTACCGCCGAAAAAACAGTCGAATCCCTTTCAGGGAGCCGTTGAACGAAGACGTGTTCCCATGGATCCCGTTTCAATTAAAAAATCCATTCACCCCCATCCCATGCTTTCTTCTGATGCAGAAACCCTGGCGGCTGCAAAAGCCATATACAATGCCGGAATAGATAAAGACGAAATTGATCTGGTTCTCTGTTCTTCCCTTGTACCCGATCTTTCTGTTCCCCAAAACGCCTCGCTTGTTCAACATAAACTGGGTCTTAAAAATGCAGGAGCCATTAACGTTGATACCTGTTGTTCTTCCTTCATAACAATGATGGAAATTGCAATGAATTATGTCAGATGCGGAGCCAAGAAAAAGGTTCTGATTGTCGGAAGTTCACTGGACTCTCTCATTAATGATAAAACGACCTACTACAGTGTCTATATCGGAGATGGTGCAGTAGCAGGAATCGTTGGAGAAGTTGAAAACGGATACGGTTATATCTCCTCCCACTCCCACAGTATCGGAAAACGTCACAAGGCTATCATCTTCCAGAAAAGAGCGCCGAAGCTTCTGATTCCCACATCACAGGGACCTAATTATGAACAGGAATTTGTAACTTTTTATGACAAAGACATGCAGAAGGAAATTGCTCATGAGACCCAGAACGATATTATGAGGGTCAGCAGTAAGATGTTTGAGAAAACAAAATATACAGAAAAAGACATAGATTTTCTGATTACACACCAGCCCGTTCCCTGGACTCCCGAGTCCTGGCGAGAATGCCTGGGTGTTCCCAAAGACAAAATCTATCAATCCTGGGAAAAATATGGAAATATTGCCGTAGCCTCATCTGCTGTGAACCATATGGAAGCAATTGAAAAGGGTCTTATGAAGGCCGGTGATAAAACCATGATTGTATCTTCTGGTGTAGGAGAAAATCATATTGCTCTATTTCACAGGATTTCTCCAAAACTGGTTGAAAACGTAAAGCATGAGTGCTGAAATTGATCATATAGCGATTAAAGTATCTGACATTGAAGAGTTTAGTGCAGGGCTTATTAACCTGGGCTACACTCTCCAATCTTCAGGACAATATGATGAAGTGGGAATGAAGATCGCCTTTCTGGGAACCGAATCTTCCGGTAAATCCGAAAAGATGGAACTCCTTGAAGTCACTGATCCCACAAGTCCTATCGCTGCTGATCCTGACGGTCTTCATCATCTTGCAGTTTCTGTCTCCGATATCGAAGCCAGCTATGAGATGATGAGCCGGAGTCCCCTCTATTCTGTAGAGGGAAATATCAGACAGGGTGCTCACTGTCGTATATTCTTTTTCAGGATGGCCGGAACTGAGCAGCCTCTCTTTGAGTGCTGTGAAGAGACTGTCGGACTCAATGTTGATAAGGAAAATAAATGAACCTTGATCTTTCAGGCAAAACAGCTCTTATTACCGGAGGAGCAGGAGGCATCGGCCGTGCCATCAGCCAAACCCTCGCAGAAGCCGGAGCCCGGGTCATCATAGTCTGCCGGGATTCGATCAAAGCAGAAGAGACCAAGGCTCTGATTGAAAAAAAGGATGCACAGGCTGAGTATTATATTCTGAATCTTGCAGATGAGCAGGATAGAGAAGAAGGACTGAACCGTATCCTAAAGGAACATGGCAGAATAGATATTCTTGTAAACAATGCAGGGATTTCAGGCCATATGGGCCCGGTTGCCGACACACCACTGAAGGAACTGCAATCAGTACTGGACGTTAACCTTGCAGCCCCTTTTCATCTGGCACAGAAGGTAATTCCTTCAATGCAGAAACAGGGCTTCGGACGTATCATCAATATCAGTTCGGTTGCCCCCAGGGTAAATCCGGCATATTCTGTTACCTACAACATGAGTAAAGCAGGATTAAATTCATTCACAGCATCCCTCTCTAGAGAGGTAGCTGCACATGGAATAACTGTAAATGCACTGGCCCCCGGTCTTGTAATGACCGATAGAATTAAAACAAAAAGACTTCCGGGACTGGCTGCCGAAAGCGGAAAGGCCGAAGAAGAGATACTGAATGGAATGAAATCCAAATCAGATACGAGGGAACTGACAACAGAAGCAGAACTCGCAGAAACAGTTCTCTTCCTATGTTCCGGTTCAGCAAAAAATATCAGCGGAGAGGTTATTGAAATTTCCGGTGGATATCAGGGATAAGAGGAGAGCAACATGGTGAATTACAACAAATTTAAAGAGTTTATGGAGCAGTACTTCAAGGATTACAGTCAGTATGCCCAGGACGCCGAAACAATGTCCAGGATGGATAAATACTGGACCGAAGATATCAAAGTAACAGCCTATTTCCAGCTGCCCGGCGGTGAGTATCCTTTCAAAATGGATAACCGCAGAGTTTGGCAGGACTTTCTAATCAAAGGACATCTTACAATATGGGAGAATCTCAGTCCTACTGATATGATGCTTGATCCTGTCCAGCTTAAAACGTCCTCAATGCTGAAGGTTGTTAAATTTGACAGAACCACAAACAAGGAATTGGTTAATCTGGATGGAATCGGCTATTATACCCTTATAGAGAATGAAGATGGCTCCCTTCAGATAAAGAGTCTTGATTTCTTTACCGGAGATGCCGGCACCTTTGCCAGTCTCTATACACAGGAATAAACGGAGAGTGATATGAACAGCGAATATAAAGCAGTATTAGTTACCGGAGTGATTGGTGAGGATGTCCATGTGACAGGTATCCGGATTCTGGAACATGCCCTGCGGAAAGACGGCTATGCTGTTCATTCCCTGGGAATTCATAATTCCCAGGAAGACTTTATAAATAAAGCCATTGAGGTAAAAGCGGACGCCGTGCTCATATCATCCTTGGCAGGCCATGCAGAAATGCTGGTACAGGGCTTCAGAGAAAAATGCGACAAAGCCGATCTTAAGGATATAAAACTCTATATCGGTGGGCAGCTTGTTATTCATGCCGAAGAATGGGCGGCTACAGAAAAAAGGTTTATTGACCTGGGATTTACAGCCGTTGCAGCCCCTTTCAATCCACCCAAAAATGTTCTGGCAGAACTGAATTCAGATCTTTGCTCAGAGCAGAATAAAACATCCGCCTGACACCTATAGCGAAACAGGAGAACAGAATTTTGGAAATCTCAAATAAAAAATGGTCTGATGAATTCTTTCAGAAACAGAGAGAAGAAGTTCTGGCACAATGGCCGACCGGAGAAGATGTAGATCTTGATGACGCGGTTGCGTACCATAAAAGTCTACCCGACTCCAAGAATGCGGCCCTGAAAACTCTAAAAGCCAGAAAAGAAAAGAAGACACTGCTCTGCCCTTCACTGGGTTCTGATACAGTAGAAAATCATAAAAGTCTTCTATTATATCTTCAGAACGAAGGTCAAGTAGATATTCTTACCTCCTACATAGACAGCCTTACCAGAAACTGCCGATTTGAAATGGCAAGCCAGGGATTAATGAAAGCTGAAGCTGCAGGACGCCCGGTTCTGAACGGCTTTCCCTTTGTTGTTCATGGAGTACAGAAAACCAGAGAGGTTATGAATGCGGTTGATCTGCCTTCAATGCTGTTCGGCCCGACACCCGATGCCCGTCTGACACATGAGATTGGTCTGGCTGGAGGACATACAGGATACTCCGGCGGACCTCTGATCTCCTTCTGGAATTATACAAAAAATGTGCCGCCTGAAGAGGTAATTCACAATTTTCAGTATGTGAACAGACTCATGGGATACTACGAAGAACAGGGTGTTCCTATCCTATATGCTGTAAGCGGTGCCATGCCTTCTGTCAGCCCTCCCTCACTTATGATAGTTCCTGAAATTATAGAAGTTCTGATAGCCGCAGCACAGGGTGTAAAACACGTTCAGCTGAACAACTGGCTTCAGGGACATGTAGCTCAGGATCTTGCCTATATTCAGGTTCTGAAAGAAAAAACGGACTTTTACCTTAAAAAACTTGGATTTGATGATGTAGAAACTATAACCTACAGTGTCAGTCCTACAGGCCGCTTCCCGGTTGATACTGACCAGGTTTATGCCCTGATCTCCCACTTTACAATGATTGGTGCCCTGGGAGGTGTGCAGGTCAGCGGATCAAGAACCATTGATGAAGCCCTCCATATCCCCACAAAAGAAGGTTCGGCCCACAGCTTCCGTAATGCCCGTATGTTTCTGAATATGATTCAGCCTCAGGGCTTTGATGTTACTCAGAATAAGGCTGTTCTGAATGAGAAACATTTCATGGAACTTGAGGTGGACTGCCTTATGAATAAGGTTATGGAACTTGGAAAGGGTGACATTGTTAAAGGTACTGTTGATGCCATAGCATCAGGAATACTGGACCAGCCCTACTCTACATCACAATTGGTGAAGGGAGAAGTTCTAGGTGTTAAAGACGACACAGGAGCCGCCCGCTATTACGATATGGGCCAGCTGCCCTTCAGTAAAGAAATAAGAGACTTTCACAGAGAGAGAATCGAAGCAAGAGAAAAAGTATTGGGCGAGAAGGTTGATTACGACACCATTATTCAGGATATGACTGCTATCAGTTCAGGAAATATTCTTTAAAAATACTGATCATAAAAAAACATAGGGCAGGCCGTTCAGGGTCTGCCCTTTTTTCGTATAATATTACAAAATATAAAGGATAGGAAAAATAAATATGAAACATAAAAAAGATTCACTTTTTTTTCCACCTCTTGCCCTGGGGACATGGACCTTTGCAGGAGATAAAATTTGGTCAGACAGTGATGATAAAGAATCCATCAGAGTAATTCATGCAGCCATGGATGAAGGAATAACCCTCTTTGATACTTCTCCAAACTACGGTGGAGGCCGAAGTGAACAGATTCTTGGAAAGGCCCTTCAGGACAGAAGTCTGGCAGCAGTCGCTACCAAGATAAAAGTGGATGGAAAAACGACAAAAGAGATAACCCTGGCAGTTGAGCAGAGCCTTCATAATTTGAAGCGGGAGGCCATTGATCTGATGCAGATTCATTGGCCTGCAGCCACAGAAGACACAGCCAAAGCTCTGGACTGTTTTATAAACTTAAAGAATCAGGGGAAGATTCTTGATATTGGAGTCTGTAATTTCGGAACATATGATCTGAAGGAGACAGAAAACTACCCCATAAAAAGCAACCAGCTTCCCTACAATCTCTTCTGGCGCGTTATTGAGGATAAAATAGCACCCTCTTCTAAAGAGCAGGGAATGAAAGTCTGGGTCTACTCACCTTTTCAGCAGGGCCTGCTGTCAGGAAAATATAAGAACATTTCCAACTTTCCCGAAGGGAGGATGCGGACCAGGCATTTCTCACCGGATAGGGAAGCCGCCTGCCATGGAGATGGGGGTATGGAAAGAGAAACTCAGGAGGCCCTGACAGGATTCCTGAACATCGCAGAGGAAGTGAACATATCTCCCCTTGAGCTCGGTCTGAGATATATCAGCAGCCGCTCCTTTGTAGACACTATACTTGTAGGAGCACGGACAGTGGAGCAACTGAAAGAGATACGGAAATCCCTTAAAGGTTCACTGGACAATGATGTGATAAACAGTCTTAATAGATGCTCGGAGAAATTACTGGCAGCTGCAAAAGGGAACCCTGATATGTATCAAAAGATTTCCCGTATCCGGTATAAGTAAAAGAAAGGAAGTTTATGAAAGAATCCAGTCCCGGTCAATTTTCAGACCTCAATTTATCTCCTGCAATTCTCAAGGCTCTGGCGGCACAGAATTACAGTGAACCATCTCCTGTTCAGACCCTTACAATACCGCCGGTTCTGGAGAGAAAAGATGTACTGGCAGCAGCTCAAACCGGAACAGGGAAAACGGCGGCCTTTGTACTCCCTATCCTGGAAATTCTTTCACGAGTGGGCAGAACCAAATCTAATAATATGAGGGCTCTGATTCTGGTACCAACCAGAGAGCTGGCTGCCCAGGTCTATGAAAGCATTATGAACTACAGCCGTTTCCTCAAGCTGAAATCGACAGTTGTTCATGGAGGTGTAAAGATAAACCCTCAAATGCTGCGAATGACAAAGGGACAGGATATACTTGTTGCAACACCCGGAAGACTTCTGGATTTATACAGACAAAATGCAGTAAATTTCGATCAGATGGAAATCTTAGTCCTTGATGAAGCAGACAGAATGCTGAACCTCGGCTTCAAAGATGAAATCACAGAAATCCATTCATTGATTCCGGAAAAGCGTCAGACACTGATGTTTACAGCAACATTCACCGATGAAATGAAACAGCTGGCTGACAGCTTCGTGAATGACCCTGTAATAATTGAAGTTAATCCTGAAGAGATTACAGTTGAAGCCATAAAGCAACTGGTATATCCCGTAGACAAAATGAAAAAGACAGCTCTCTTTATTCAACTCTATAGAGCTCAGAACAGAGACAAAACTCTGGTTTTCACTAAAACAAAAAACAGAGCCAACCATCTTGTAGAGAAGCTGGGAAAAGCCGGAATCGAAGCAGCTGCCATTCATGGAGATAAAAGTCAGGGTGCAAGAACAAGAGCACTCGATGAATTTAAAGCTGATAAAATTTCAGTTCTCGTAGCCACAGATCTGGCTGCAAGAGGCCTTGATATCAGACAGCTCCCTCTTGTTATTAACTTTGATATGCCCCATCTGAAAGAAGACTATATTCACAGAATAGGAAGAACCGGAAGAGCCAGTGCTGCCGGCCTGGCAATATCCTTTGTGGAGACCGAAGATTTCCAGAAACTGAGAGATATTGAAAGGCTTACAAAGCAGGTCATTGACCGGATTATAATTCCCGAATTTGAACCTGATCCACCTCTACCCGAATCAGAACTTGATCTTCGGCCATTTAAGGCAAAAAAGCCCAAGAAACCCAAAACAAAGAACCAGCCAAAGATCAGCTGACATATTGCACTAAAAATAGTTCCTTATTACTGAAAATATACTGAAGAACAATGTCATTATAATCCAATGATCCGTTACAATAGGTAATAACTCACACTTACTTATTGAGGAATGAATGAATAGAAAATTTTTCACCGTTCAGACAAAACTCCTGGCCGGATTTATAGGAATTCTTCTCCTTGCAGGCTTTGCAGGGATTACAGGATTTAGAGGCATCTCGGAGATAAACTATCAGAATACAATAGGTGTCATTATTGATGAACTTACCGAGTACGCAGAACAGGCCCAGGCTGCATCCCTCAGATATATTATCTATGAAGATGACAGCTTTCATGATTCCGCAATAGAATCTGCCGACAAGGTTCTGGAACTGTCAAAGATGGCAGAATCAATGATGCTTGTTGAAACAAACAGGAATAACACTGAAGTGCTTGTTTCACTGATGGACGAGTATCGTGAGCTAATCTCCTCATTCAGAAAAGTGGAGCATCTTAAAATTGAAGCTCAGAAAAGCAGAAATAATGCAGCCTTGAAAATAATAATCCAGCTGGATTCACTGCTGGCATCACTCAGAACACAAGCAGATTCTGCGGTCTTACAGAGAGAAAGAAAACAGATATCAAATACCATTGATGATTTATATATGATTCTGAGTTCTATGAATGAATTCAGAACTGATGCTCTCAACTATGTTGTGGAAACAACAGATGACAGTAGAGAATCCACAGTCAAAAACTGGTTATTAAAACTGGATGGTCTTCTTGAAAAACTAAAAAACCTTGAACTGTCTGAGGGAGATATAAAATCCAAAAGAGATATAATAGAGATTTCTGCCTCCCTTAAAGAATACAGAATTCAGATTGAAAGCTTTCATGAAAAGACTTCTGAACGTTGGATGATGCAATACAATCAACGCAGAGTAGCTTCCCTCGTGATGGCTCAGGTACGCATAGTCAGAGATGGTGTACAGACATCTATTGCCAGAGCAACGGAAAACACACAAAGAGCAATCCAGACAAGTTTGATTTTCTCCGTACTTTTCAGCATTTTGATTGCCTTCATTCTTTCCCGCAATATTACGATACCCCTGGTACAGGGTATTTCAGTAGCGAGAAATATCGCGTCTGGCAACCTGGAGAATATAGCATTAAATCTTAAAAGGCATGATGAACTTGGAGAACTGGCAACCGCACTGGATACAATGGCTCACAGCCTGCAGGTTCAGAATTGGCTGCAGGAGGGAAAGCAGGGACTTGATGATGAGCTTCGGGGTGATTTCGATATAAAAGACCTCTCCAGCAAATTTATTTCTTTTCTCACCAGGCATATGGATGCCCAGCTGGGTGCCATTTATCTATTTGATGAACAGGAAACTCTTGAACTGGTTGCCTCCTATGCCTTTACTGACAGAGCCGGGAACTTCAACCGTATAAAACTTGGAGAAGGATTTATCGGCCAGGCAGCCATGGAAAAAGAAGTGCTCTATTTCTCAAAACTTGAAGAGGCTCCCGCATACAACTATGGCGCCGATGAACAGCAGCCGGAACATTTTATGACCGGATCTCTGGTTTTTAAAGACGAACTAATTGCAGCCTTTCTGATCGGATCTTTTACACCCTTCAATGAGGATCAGAAAGAGTTTATTTCCGCCAATGTGGATAATGCAGCGGTTCTATTTAATGCGGCAAAATCAAGAGATACAATCAGTCAACTTCTTCTCAGCTCTCAGCAGCAGCAGGAAGAATTGAAGAAAATAAATGAAGAGCTGGGAGATCAGACCAGAGCTCTCCAGGAGTCTGAAGCAGAGCTTCAGGCACAGCAGGAAGAACTGCGTGTGACCAATGAAGAACTGGAAGAGAGAACCCAGGCCATCCAGGAACAAAGGGACTCTATCCGGGAAACAAATGATGATCTCATCAGGGCGCAAAAAGACATTGAAAAGAAGGCCAGTGACCTTGAACAGGCCAGCCGATATAAATCAGAATTTCTTGCTAACATGTCCCATGAGCTTAGAACCCCTCTGAACTCCATACTCATATTGGCTCAACTGCTTTCAAACAACAGCGGTGAAAATCTGACCGAAAAACAGGTTAAGTCCGCATCGGCAATTCATGCATCCGGATCGGACCTCCTTAAATTAATCAACGACATTCTCGATCTTTCCAAGGTGGAAGCAGGGAAGGTGGAATTGAACATCGAAACAGTCAGCTTCAGCAGTATCATTGAAGACTTGAAACGTGTATTCACTGAATCTGCATCAGAAAAAGGGCTGGAGTTGAATCTCAACAGAAGTTCCGATGTCCGGGAAGCCATCAGGACTGACGGGCACAGGCTGCAGCAGGTCATCCGAAACCTGCTGACAAATTCTATAAAATTCACCGAAACCGGCTCTGTATCTATGGATATAGTACTCCCTGAAAAGAGCTGGAAAGGTAAAAAACGGGGTGAATATTTCCAAATCAGAGTCACCGATACAGGGATAGGTATTCCCGAAGAAAAACAGGCCGCAATTTTTGAAGCATTTCAGCAGGCCGATGGAAGTACCATCCGTAAATACGGCGGGACGGGGCTGGGCCTTTCAATATCCAGAGAACTTTCAAAACTTCTTGGCGGAGAACTGCAGCTGGAAAGCGAGGAAGGCAGGGGAAGTACTTTTATGTTAACCCTCCCCTATCTGGAAATGGAAAATGAATCAGAGACAAAAGCCATAAAGTCAAAAACTGATCAATTACCTTTACCGAAACCGGAAAAGGAGACTCTGGTATTTGAAGATTCTGATATCAATGATGACAGGCACAACCTCTCTGAAGAAGACAAGACAATTCTGATCATTGAAGATGATCCAAATTTTGTCACCGTTTTATCCGACCTGGTAAAAGAGAAAGGCTTTAAGACACTTATTGCTTCTGACGGAGAAACAGGTCTTCATTTTGCAGATTATTACAAACCCAACGCCATTATCCTGGATATAGGTCTGCCCGGTATTGACGGTTGGACTGTGATGGAACGCCTGAAAGAGAACTCCGAACTAAGACATATCCCGGTTCATTTCATGTCCGGGAATGATGACAATCTTCAGGCCATGCGTATGGGAGCCATCGGTTATCTGACGAAACCTGTGTCCATCAGTGATGTAGAATCAGCACTATGTAAAATAGATCGATTCACGGATGCTCATATCAGCACATTACTGGTAGTCGAGGACGATGATGTTCAACGGGACAGCATTCGGGAACTTATCGGAAATGACGATGTAGAAATTCATGATGTGTCTACAGGAGCCGAAGCATTTGAGGCACTTCACAGCAGCTGCTATGACTGCATGATCCTGGATCTGGGGCTGAAAGATATGTCGGGATTCGATCTTCTGGAAAAAATCAACAACGATCCGGGCTGTTCCCGTATTCCCATAATAATCTACACAGGGAGAGACCTGAGCAAGAAGGATGAGGAATCTCTCAAAAAATATGCTGAAAGTATAATAATCAAAGGTGTGAAATCACCGGAAAGGCTGCTGGATGAGACATCCCTCTTCCTCCATAGAGTAGAGTCAAAACTACCGGAAGAGAAACGCAAACTCCTCAAGGATATTCACAGCAGTGAATCGGTACTGGAAAACAGAAAAATTCTTCTGGTGGATGATGATATGCGGAATGTCTTTGCTCTCACCAGTATCCTTGAAGAAAAACAGGTAAATATTGTTGTTGCCAGAGATGGTGCTGAAGCTGTCGAGAAAGTGAATTCAGAACCCGGGATTGATCTTGTACTCATGGATATAATGATGCCGAATATGGACGGCTATGAGGCGATGAGACAAATAAGGAAAAATATTCAGTTCAGGAAACTTCCTATCATCGCTTTAACAGCGAAAGCCATGAAGGGCGATAGAAATAAATGTATTGAAGCCGGAGCCAGCGACTATCTGGCAAAACCTGTTGAAACAGATAAGCTTCTTTCCATGCTGAGGGTCTGGTTATATAAATGATTGAATCGAAAAATGCTGTAGACAATGAATACCTGGAGCTGGAACTGCTTCTGGAAGGAATTTTTAGAAAATACGGTTTCGATTTCCGTGAGTATTCCGGTGCGCATATCAAACGGAGATTAAGCCATCGCCTCTCTGCTGCAGGAATGCAGAATTTTACTCAGATTCTCCATAGAATTATTTATGATGAAGAGTTTTTCAAACAGATACTTCTCGACTTATCTATAAACGTTACAGAAATGTACCGGGACCCTACCTTCTATCTTGAATTGAGACAACGGGTCATCCCCTACCTCTCAACCTACCCTTTTATTAAGATATGGCATGCCGGTTGTTCTGCCGGACAGGAGGTCTACTCTAATGCGATACTCCTGGAAGAGGAGAACCTGCTTGACCGTTCCCAGATCTATGCAACAGATTTTAATGAAAAGATTCTTCAGAGAGCAAAAGAAGGAATTTACCCGATTGAAGAGATCAGAAAGTATACAGAAAACTACCAGAAAGCTGGAGGCAGGAATTCTTTTTCAGAATACTACACTGCTCATTACGATTCAGCCCTTATTAAAAAAAGCCTGAAGGACAACATTCTCTTCTCTTTCCACAATCTGGTGACAGATGGAGTATTTGGTGAAATGAATATGGTTTTCTGCCGTAATGTACTGATCTACTTTAACAAAGAACTACAGAATAAAGTATTAAAACTCTTTCATGACAGCCTTATTCCTGGTGGTTTTTTATGCCTTGGAAGCAAGGAGTCATTGAAATTTTCTGCGGTGGAAGATGATTTTGAAATTATCTCTCAGCAGGAAAAAATATACAGGAAAAGAAGATGAGCCGTTTCAATGCTTTAGTTATCGGAACATCTGCAGGAGGTCTGAATGCACTCACCAGGATTCTACCGGCCCTGGATTCAGATTTCCCTGCACCCATAATTATTGTACAGCATATGAGTCCCGATGGATCCAATTTCACAGCTTCACTCCTGGACAGAATATCAAAGCTTACAATTAAAGAAGGGGATGAAAAAGAAAAACTTGAACCCGGAACAGTCTATCTTGCTGCCCCGAATTATCATCTCCTCATAGAAAGAGACAAAACCCTGAGCCTGTCTGTTGATCCTAAGGTGAACTATTCCAGGCCTTCTATAGATGTACTCTTTGAAAGTGCAGCAGAAGCATACAGTGACAAGCTTCTGGGCCTTATTCTAACAGGAGCAAACAATGACGGTACTATGGGTGCCATTAAAATTATCAAGTTCGGCGGATCCGTAATCGTGGAGGATCCCGATTCAGCAGAAGCTTCAGCCATGCCGCTTTCAGTTATTGAGAACTGTAAGGTAGATAAAATACTGCCCCTCGATGAAATTGCAGACTATTTAAATATAATTATAAAAGAGAATTAAATGGATAAAATTAAAATACTGATTGTAGATGATATTAAAGAAAACCTTTACTCCCTGGAACTTCTTCTTGAGGATGAGGAGATGGAAATTGTAACCGCTCTATCCGGTCAGAAGGCATTGGAAAAGACGCTGGACAATGATTTTTTTCTGATCCTTATGGATGTTCAGATGCCCGGGATGAACGGTTATGAAACAGCCGAGCTCCTGAGGGGAAACAGCCGGACTAAGAACATTCCCATAATTTTCATAACCGCAAATAACAGGGATGAAGACCAGTTATTCAAAGGCTATGATGCCGGGGCTGTGGACTTCCTTGTTAAACCATTGGCAACACAGATACTTAAAAGCAAGATCAATGTATTCAGAACATTTCATACACAGCAGCAGGAATTACTCAGAAAAACAGAAGAACTGAATGGAACTATATCTGAGCTTGAGGAGTTACAGCAGGAACTGGAAGAAAAGAATGAACAGTTGAAAATACTATCCAGCAGAGACGGTCTTACAGGTCTCTACAACAGACGCTTCTTTGATATTTTCCTGGAAGAGGAGTGGAGCAGAGCCCTCAGAAATAAAAACTCGCTGGCCATAATTATGGGTGATATTGATGAATTTAAGCTATTCAACGACAACTATGGACATATCAAGGGAGACTCATGCCTTGAAGATGTCGCTTCTATTTTCAATAAAGCCTTTCATAGATCTATAGACCGGGTTGCCAGGTATGGAGGAGAAGAATTCATTGCTCTTCTACCCCAAACTGACCTGGCAGGGGCCGAAGCTCTGGCTGAGAATCTTTTACAGTCCGTCAGGAATGAAAAAATCCCGCATAAAGGATCCGGCCGGGGAGGATTTCTTACACTCAGTCTTGGAGTCAGCTGTGTATCACCGAACAAAAACCTGAATGCAATTGACTTTCTCAAATGTGTTGATAAGTCCCTCTACTCAGCAAAAAACAAAGGCCGGGATAAGTGGATTTCAGAAGAATACTCGTCCTGAGAAAGAACCGCTGACACTGGTTTATATTGGAAAATCCAACAGAAATGCAGCCCCCTCCTCTTCCCTGAGATATTCAATTGTCCCCTTATGCTCCGACATAATATGCAGAGAAACCGAAAGCCCCAACCCTGAGTTTTTATCTTCCAGTTTTGTAGTAAAGAAAGGATTGAAAATCTGCTCAACTACGGTCTTTTCAATTCCTGGACCATTATCAGAAACTGTAGCTGAAACCGACCTGGTATTTCTAACAATATTGATTCTGATCTCTCCACCCCGTTGTAGAACATCAAGACTGTTCATAATCAGATTAATAAAGACCTGTTCCAGTTTATTCAGATTCCCATGAATACAGACAGGTTCTTCCGGCAGGTCCAATTCAACTTTGACACCATTAGATTCTATGCGGTACTTCAAAAGAAGTAAGGCTTCTTCCACAGCCTTTCTCAAATCTAGTTCTACCATTTCAGTATCTTTCACTTTTGAGAAAGAGAGCAAACCGCCTGTAATTTCAGTGATCCTCTGGATCTCCCTCTCTATCTTACTAAGCCTGCTTACTGAAGGTTCATCCTCAATTGCCATGGAGAGAAGATCCATATAGTTTAGAATAATATTAAGTGGGTTATTGATTTCATGGGCGACACCGGCTGCCAGTTCTGCAATAGATGATATCTGCTCAGTCCTCCGTATGTATTCCTGGAGCTTCAAAGCCTCTGTCTTATCATCAATAAGAATGATTGTACCACCGCTCTCTTCATCATCACCACTGAACGGTGCACATAGAAAATTATAAATACAACCATTGCTATAACTGACATGCTCAAGGTGAAGCCTTCTTCTCTCTTCAACTGCAAGACGGAGACTCTTAGCATCTTCCGGCTTTAGATTCTTCAGAATCCGATCAAGATCGGGCTCCTGATTATTCTCAAAATGCAGGAGAGAGTCGGCAATTTCATTAACCTGATAGATTCTTAAATCCTTATCCAGAATAACGGCTCCCACAGGGATATTCCGGATAACCGCTTCATTATATTTTTTGAATTTATAGAGTTCCAGATTTGCCTGCCGGAGTTCCTTACGGGAAAGCTCCCTGGAATAGGTCATATAGTAGAGCTGCATCTTATCCAGGTTAGCAATAGTCTCAGTTTTTCTGCACAGACCATCCTTTAAAATTGTCACCCTGTCGGCAAATTCCATGACCTCATCCATATCATGAGAAATATAGATAACTCCCAGCCCTTTCTTTTTCATCTCCAGAACCTGTCTGTAAATCAGATCCATCTCACGGGGGGTGAATCTTGTGGAAATTTCATCCAGAATCAGAATTGAGGGTTTAAAATATATGGCTCTTAGAAACTCAATCAGATGCTGATGAACCTTCTCAAGCTGAGAAACCGGCCTGCTTAAATCCAGATCAATATTCAGGTCTCCACAAAAGCTCTTCAGCTCTTCCACATGCTGTCTATAGCGTATGACCCCACCTGGAAAAAGCCTGAAATGACCTGAAAAAATATTATCAACGGCATTCAATGACGGAACCAGAGATTCTTCCTGAAAGACAACAGCTATGCCTTCACTGAAGGCTTTCCGGGGAGTCAGGGAAGAGTAAGTTCCCGATGGCAGAATAATATCTCCCCGACGACAGCGGAGGGCTCCGCAGAGCAAGCGGATCAGAGTGGATTTGCCTGCTCTATGATCGCCGACAAGAGCATGAAACTCTCCTCTCTGAAGCTGAAAGTCCACCCCGGTTAACGCTTTTTTAGCACCATATGAGTGATGGATATCTTTTAATTGAAGAAGTGTTTCCATATACGCACTAGTCTCGGATATTCAATTTTTTCATCTTATTATAGAGGGTTTTACGGTCCATATTAAGAAGTTCAGCCGCCATGGTTTTTTTTCCCTGACTCTTTCTAAGAGCTTCTTCAATAAGCTCCTTATTAATATTATCAATAGCCCGTTCGTACTCATCGGACCAACCCCGGCTTGGGATATCCTTATACTGAGCAGGAAGATCTTCTATTGAGATCAAATCATTTTCACAGAAGATCACTGAGCGTTGGACACAGTTCTTCAGCTCCCGGATATTTCCGGGCCACAGATGAGACAGCAACAGGTTTTCAACCTCAGAGTCAAATCCACGGATTTGTCTGCCATATTCTCTACAGGCTTGTTCCCTGAAAGCTTCTGCCAGAAGAAGAATATCCCCTTTTCTTTCTCGAAGAGGAGGTAGTTCGAAGTGGACAACAGAAAGTCTGTAATAGAGGTCCTCTCTGAATGTCCCATCGCTCATCATTTGTTGGAGGTTTTTATTTGTTGCTGTAATAATTCTTACATCTACAGATTTAGGCTCATCTGCACCTAACGCCGTCACCTGACTGTCCTGCAGGACACGAAGCAGTTTTGCCTGGATCATTAAACTCATGTCACCCATCTCATCCAGAAACATACTGCCCTTATGGGCGGTGTTAAATCTTCCCGGACGATCCTTATCGGCTCCTGTAAACGCACCCTTTTTATGTCCGAACAGCTCACTCTCCAGAAGTGATTCGGGAAGAGAAGCACAATTGAGTTTTACAAACTTCTTATCACTTCGCTGACTCAGGCGATGAATTTCATCTGCAATAAGTTCCTTACCTGTACCACTTTCACCTGTAATCAACACGGGTGCATTAGTCTCGGCAACCTTCTTAAGAGAATAAATGATATCCAGCATCCCTTTATGACTGCAGATTATCGGAGAGTCAGAAACTAGAGGAAGTAATGTATCAGATACTTCTGAATGAGGTTTCAGAATACACGAGATCTCTTCAAGCATGCTGCTGAAACGGACTGGTTTTTTAAGAACATTCATGGCTCCGATCTGCATGGCCTGAACCGTTGTCTCTATATCTATATGCCCCGACACAATGATTACAGGTATCCGGGAATTGTAGACTCTGATCTTCTTTAATAGATCAATACCACTCATTCTCGGCATCTTTAGATCAAGCAGAATAATATCAATTTCACATGATTTTAATAGATCAAGAACCATATCAGGATCTGTGCTGTGAGAACAGCTGAACCCTGATTCCTCAAACAAGTCCTTCATTGAAAGACAGTACTCAAGTTCATCATCCACAATAAGTACACGCTGCTTCAAGTTGTTTATATTTGTCCTGTCTGTCATGCTGGCATTATAATCCTGTTCTTATTTTTCTGTCATTATATAGTTTTATATCTGATATCTAATTCTTCTGCTTTTTAGAATAAGAATCAATTCCGACAACCAGCAGAATGATCATCCCTTTTACAAGATACTGCACATAGACCTGTACACCCATAAGGTTGAACATATTATTCAAGATAGTCATTAGAAGAACACCTATCAGTGTCCCAATGATGCTACCCTGTCCTCCCGAAACAGTGGTACCGCCAATAACAGTTGAGGCAATTGCATCCAGGTCATAACCCTGTCCGGCCAGAGGTGTGGCAGAGTTTAGGCGTGCTGCATAAACAATCCCCGCCATAGCAGCCATTCCGCCCCCGATCATAAAGGTCATGATCTGGTAGAAATCGACATTTACCCCTGAGAGCCTTGTGGCTTCTTTATTTCCGCCAATTGCACAGCTATAACGTCCCAAAGGAGTCTTACTTAAAACAAACTGCCAGATGGCAACCATGGTAAGCAGAAGGATAATTGGAAAAGGTATAGATCCGATATATCCGGAACCGATAAACTGGAATCCCTTAGATTCTCCTGTAATAGGATACCCACCCGTATACATATAAGTCAGCCCGCGGACGAAGGTCTGAGTACCAAGTGTTGCAATAATCGGTACAATACCAATCTTGGCAGCCAGAAACCCATTACAGAATCCAATAGCAATACCTACCAGGAGTACAACAGCTGTTGCAAGCATCCAGTGCATCTCTGCCTGAAGACCGAGAGCCATAGCAGCCGAAAGAGCCAGAACACTGCCGACTGAGATATCGAAACCTCCACCGATAATGACAAAGGTTGTCCCTATAGCCATCACCCCGATAATAGAGCTCTGTCTAAGAATATTGATAATATTCTGACTATTCAGAAAATTGGGTGTAACAATTGAAATTATAATACTGAGAATAGAAAACAGAATCATAATTCCGTACTTCTGTGTTATCTGTGTCAGGTTCTTCTGATCTAATATTTTATTTGAGTTCATTGCTTATGCATCTCCTTCGAGCATTGCTTTCATTATGGATTCAATGGAGTCCCTGGGGGAAAATTCCTTCTGTATATATCCACGTCCCATAACAAGGATTCGATGGCAGAGAGCATGAACTTCAGGTACCTCGGAAGATATGAAAATCACAGATTTCCCCTTGGCTGCCAACTCTCGAATAACTTTATAGACTGCCTGTTTGGCCCCTATATCAATACCTCTTGTAGGTTCATCCATAATCAGGATCTCCGGATCGGCGGCAAGCCATTTCCCGATTACAATTTTCTGCTGATTCCCGCCACTGAGAAAACGAAGAGACTGATCAGGCCCTGTTGATTTAACCTCAAGATTTTTACAACAGGACTCCGTCTCTTTTAACTCCCTTTTTGTCTGGATAATACCCTTGCTGAGAAACTTCTTAAGAGAGGCAAGAGTCAGGTTGTGTTTGATCGAATCATCCAGCAGTAATCCTGTATCCTTTCTATCCTCGGTTGTCATTCCGATCCCGGCTGATACAGCATCTTTTGGTGAACGGATACGGCAGGGAATACCATCCAGAAGGACCTCCCCTCCTGCCTTCCTGGAAGCACCAAAAAGAGCATGCCCCAGTTCTGATTTCCCTGCACCCACAACACCTGTAATCCCGAGAACCTCTCCCGGGTACAGCTTAAAACTGCTGGGCTTTGTAGAATCATCAGGTCTTAAATCCCGAACTTCAAGACGAGGTGCATTGAAGGCTTCCAGGTTTAACTCTGTTGCCATCTCAAGTTCAAGTAAATCACCTACCATATGAGAAACAATGGATTCAACATCCATCTCCTCTGCAGGTTTATCACAGACCAGAAAACCATCCTTTAGAATGGTTATCTGATCTGATATTCTAAAAACTTCATCAAGAAAGTGAGTGATGTAGATTATTGTGATTCCTTTGCTCTTAAGGTCTGAAATGACATCAAATAGCAGATCCACCTCTTTCCCCGACAAAGAATCAGTCGGCTCATCCATAATGATCAAACGGCTGTCTCGAGCCAATGCTTTCATAATTTCAACAATTTTTTTCTCAGCAACCCCAAGACTTGATATCTTGAGATCCCTATCGATATTCACACCCACTTTTTCAACCAGAGTACTGAACCTTTCCTCCATATCCCTGACATCAAAGACATGATTTTTCATAGGTTCAATTCCCAGGAAAACATTTTCTAATACAGTAAGAGTGGGGATCAGGCTAGTTTCCTGATAGATCACATTAATCCCCACCCTTACGGCATCCTGTGGAGAAGTGAAATGTAGCTCATCACCATCAAGAAAAACCTTACCGGAACTCAGGGAGTAGACTCCGGAGATGATTTTAATCAGTGTGGATTTCCCGGCACCATTTTCTCCAAGTAGAGCATGCACTTTCCCTTTGTGAACATCCCAGCAGATATTCTGCAGAACGCTCACCCCGGAAAAACTTTTATTTATATTATCCAGAGAGAGTAAATTTCCCGGCATATCTTCTATCCTTGATCCAACATTGTAAAATAGAGTTCGGGAATTTCAAGACAGTTCCAGCAGGCAAGAATTTCCGCATTACCACTGAACAGGTCAACCGCTTCTGCAGCCCTTGATTCAGGAACCTTTGTCTGAAAAAGCTCACTGTGAACAAGCTCAATTCCTGGAAAGAACCTGCAGCTTTCAGAATATTCCTCTGCTCTCTTCCATTCAGAAAATGCCAGAGAGGATGGAAATCCTGTTTCACTTCTTTTATCCCAATAGGGCTTCAAATCATGCCCCATCATTTTTTCCAATGTTTTAATAATTTTGTCCTCCTCCATATCAGAGAAGGTTTCCCGGATGCCTCTAAACAGACAATCCAGTTCCAGGGGGATTCCTGCAGGTCCCCAGGCCATGGCGTAAGTCATGGGTTTGATCCAATCGGCTATCTGGCTAAGGGCAGCATAGTCCTGCCCTACAGCCCTGGCCAGACCAGGTGAAAACAGATCCAGGGCCATTCCCTTATCTCTGCTTCTGATAATTCTATTCAGTCTTTCCACTTTTTCTGTGATGAGTCTCATTCTTTCTTTGACAAATCTATGGATCAATGGAAATCTCTGTTCAGTACGACCTGTAGGCTCATCTCCACAGAAAAGCTGTAAGAAATCGTCCCCTGAAAGAGATTCGAATTCTCCTGCAATACCCTCTCGATCAATATTCATCCTGCTGCAGCACTCAGGGCAGACACAGGAATAGAGAAGAGGCAGTCCATTGGCAAATGACGGGTAGCGGATACGGTCCAGAAAAACTCCATCATAATCATAGCGATCCAGTAAATCATCCAGATGCTCTTCTGACAGTTTTTCAAAGGTTCTGTCAGAAGGACAGGTAAAAGAAAAATCTTCCTCCCCCTTACCTGACAACTTCATGGAGCCCGGGGAGCAGAGACCGCTCTCACCTTTATGATTTATTGAAGGCTGTGCATTATCTGTAGATACAAGTGTATCCGCAAGCACAGGAAACCAGAGCCAGCACTCTGTACCACTTTCACGGCATAGTCGCAGAACTATCTCACTGTACTGATCATCTTCTGTATTCCAGAAAAGAAGCCTGGACATCTCAGGTCTCTGCAGTATTCTCTTTAATCTCTTCTCAATCTCATCAAGACTGTATCTTTTTTTTTCTTCAGCACTCAAGTAGAGTTGAGTTCCCCAGTTCATAATTTATCCATCCTTGTCCAGGGCCGTTTAACAGCCCTGGTTCTTATATTGCTTTAAAACTATTTTGTTTTAGAGCTCAGGAGTTACAGAGTCAACATTATTAATATCAACTATGTATGCCTCAAGAGGGATAAAGAGGGGAATTGTCTCTCCGTTAAAATATTTATTTGCAGTTTCGATTACGGTATAACCGGCGCCTTCAATAAAGTAGTTGGAAGTCATATCAACTTTACCGTCATTGATCATAGGAATCAGTTCTTTTGAAAATTCCAGTCCGGTTATATAGATCTTGTCTGTTTTACCGGATTCATCAATAGCCTTGGCAGCTGCGGCGGCTGCATTGTACCACTGACAACTGATCAGATCGATTTTTTCTCCAGACTGAAGAACTGCTTCAACTGCAGCCAGAGCACCTTCCTTAGTCCATCCGGGTATAGCCTGCTGGTAAACAACATTCCAATTGCTGTGCTTATCAACATATTCCATAAAACCTTCTGTTCTCATTCTCTGAGGAGCAGTACCGGGATTACCTTCAATCAGTACAATGTTGGCATCCTTATCTCCCAGAAGGGACTCTGCCATTTCACCCATCAGATGACCCAATGAGATTTCATTGATACCGATAAATGTTTCAATTCCATCGACCTGACCATTAGGATCAGCACCAAGAGTATTGGTAAAGGTAAAAAGTGGAATAGAATTTTCATTACAGAGTTGTACCGCCGGCAGCAGAGCCTGATTATCAGCAGCACAAAGCATCACAGCATCAACACCTCTGGCAACAAAATTCTCTACCTGACTGAGCTGTTTTGCAGCATCCCACTCTGCATCTGAATAGATAAGTTTAATACCGAACTCAGCAGCAGCTTTATCCATACCTTTTTTCTGTACAGAGAAGAATTCAACACTTCCAGGCAAACATACCGCCAGAGTCTTCTGACCGGGATCAGCATCTTTCTGACCTGATGCAGTAAGGGGCAGCAGAGAAGCAAAAAGAAAAAGAATACTAAGTAATAAAGTTGTAAGTCGTTTCATAAACGTCCTCCTTGATTTTCCCATACTATTGCAAGGGCTGTGCCATCTTCCTGGACTCAGTTATTATAGCAGATTGAAAGGCTGAAAAAACTTTCATAGAGAAAACAACAACTCATTACTGGATATAGTTTTAGAGAATTTCAAAAATAAAAATAAATATTTGATATTATTTTGAAGTTAAACCTGGCCTGTAAAGTATAGACTGAAACTTTGAGATTTTTTTCCTCAAATAAAATAATTTTGGGGAATCAATTCCCCGAAATCATTTATGCCCTGTCATACTGCCTTGGCCGATAAGAGAGCTCCACTCCCGCAGCCTTTGCACTAAGCAGAGGAAAGTAAGGATTACGAAGCAGCTCCCGTCCCATAAAGACAAGATCACTGTCTCCATCGGTAATAATCTTCTCAGCATGTTCCGATTCAGTAATCAGCCCCCCGCCGACAACCGGAAGTCCCGTCTGAGCCTTGATGATTTTTGCAGGGGGAATCTGAAATCCCGGAGCTGCAGGAATCTTCACATTAGGTACTACACCACCGGAACTGACATGGATGAGATCCACACCCTCAGATTTTACTAAGTTGATCATCCGGGCAAGATCCTCAGGCTGATTACCACCCTCCATATAATCAACAGCGGATACTCTGAGAATCAAAGGATTATCCTCTTTCCACACCGAACGGACAGCTCTGATTACCTGTCTAAGAAACTCAGCTCTCTTCTCAGGAGATCCGCCATAAGCATCTGTTCTTTGATTTGTCAGAGGAGAGAGAAATTCACTTATTAAATATCCATGGGCGCCATGAAGTTCTAAAACTTTATATCCGGCATCTCTCACCCTTACAGCAGCATTCTTAAAAGACTCAATAACAGATTCAATATCAGCCTGACTCATTTCACGGGGTGTTATATAAAGAGGATCTTTCGTATCAAAATTTAAAGCTGATGGAGCAATAACATCTTCTCCTGTTGCACAGCACTTACGGCCTGCATGAGCCAGCTGAATAGCAGGCACTGCACCTTCAGAAACAATTCCTTGAACAATATTTTTCAACCCTTGTATTTGCGAGTCATCCCAGATACCAAGATCATTGGCAGAAATTCTCCCTCTGGATTCTACTGCTGTGGCCTCCTGAATAATAAGTCCTGTTCCTCCCTGAGCTCTGGTTCTGTAGTGGAAACGATGCCAATCCGTTGCTATACCGTCTTTATCTGCACTGTACATACACATAGGGGGCATAACAATACGGTTCCTCAGAGTTATTTTATTGAGACTGAAAGAGCTGAAAAGGTGGTCCATATCATGTTTCCTGTATAATGCGAGATATCTTATAATCTCAGCTAAACTTAAGAACAAATCAAATTCTATATTTATTAAATATGGCTCTGGCCGGGTAACATTATCGCAAATACTAAATTTAATGTTGACAGATTTCCAGACCGGGATTATATTGAGCACATCTTAAAGTTACCTGAGGAGGCGTATATGTCAGCTATTGTTATCAAAGATGTTCCTGTTCAGGGGACTTACGGCTGCTGATTTTCTAATTTCAGTACCAACCGTTTATTCCCATCGGAAAAATCTTAATAATTTCTAATTGAACAGGACATCCCATACCACATACACCAGGTTTTTCAACCTGAAGGAAAAGGTATGTCCCGATATAATCACAGAGACAACAATTACACAGACACATTTATCTGCCGTCATTGCGACATGACAGTTCCTCCCCCTGAAGCAGGCGGGAGTCATCGCAACCACTGCCCTCATTGTCTCTGGAGTCTTCATGTAGACCTCAGAAAAGGTGATCGCCGCTGCGGATGCAGAGGTTTGATGGAGCCCATATCAGTATGGGTCAAACCGTCAAAAGAGTGGGCAATTATTCACCGCTGTCAAAGCTGTGGATTCATTAGAACCAACAGGATCGCCGGGGACGATAACGAAATGATCCTGTTCAGACTGGCAGCTGAACCTATTACCATGCTGCCCTTCCCCGCTAAAAAGACTTTGGAGAAAATCGTATGAGTAAAGAATCATGGGGCTGGAACAGCTCTCTTGAAAAAGAATATCAAAACCGTCATACCGACGGTCTTGAAGCCGGACGGGTCATAAAAGAGGTCCGGCATCTCTATACTGTTGCTTCCGAAACTTCATCCGCATCAGAAGAATATCTTAAAGGTGAAGTTTCCGGTGCTTTCCAGTTTAAAGCAGCAGGGCCGGCAGACTATCCAGCCATCGGAGACTGGGTTCTGTACCGCAGGGCCTCTGAAGATAAACTTGTCATCGAGGATGTACTGCCGAGATGGAGCAGTTTCTCCCGAAAGGTGGCGGGAGACAGGACGGATGAGCAGGTTCTGGCAGCGAATATTGATATTATCTATCTTGTCTTCGGGATAAACGGAGGCAGGAATTTTACATCCGGTGGACTGGAACGCTATATGACACTGGCATGGGAGAGCGGTGCTACCCCGGTTATAATTCTAAATAAAGCGGATCTCTGTACTGAGGACGAACGGGAAACTGCTCAGCTTACTGCAGAGAATGCGGCACCCGGAGTAGAGATACATATGATCAGCGCTGTAACTGAAGAAGGGCTTAATGAGATGACTTCTTCCCTGAAACCGGGAATGACCATAGGGCTGACCGGTCCATCAGGGGTTGGTAAGTCGACAATTATCAATTCTCTTGCGGGTGTATCGCTGCAGAAGACAACATCCCAGAGAGAGGGAGACCTGAGGGGTCGTCACACTACAACTCATAAAGAGATGTTCAGACTTCCCTCGGGTGTAATTATGGTCGATACACCGGGATTAAAAGAGGTCCAGTTATGGGCAGATGAAGATTCCCTGGCTGAAACATTCCAGGATATTACTAAACTGGCACAGAACTGCCGTTTCAGGGACTGCAGTCATCAGGGAGAACCCGGATGTGCAGTTCAATCTGCTCTGGCATCTGGAGAACTTGAGAACAGGCGTTATGAGAACTATCTGGTGCTGCAGAAGGAGTTAAAATACCTGAAGACCCGTCAGGAGACAAGTGCAGCCAGACTGGAACGGGAGAAGTGGAAACATGTTGCCCAATTTGTTAAAAGTCCTATGTATTCTGCAAAAAGAAAAAAAAGATAAAATAACAGTCAGTACAGCCTTCCCTATGGGAGGGTTGTCCTGAATATATTAAAACATAAAGAATCAATGTCAAAACTAAATAAGCAATCACAAAAAACTGACTGAATTATTCACTAGAGTCACTGAAGTTGAAACACTGATTAAACAGCCGGGGATTTTCCATCTCAAGAGCCTGGTCTTATCTGAATAAAAACTTATATTTTGATAGAGCTTAAATTGAGAATATTAAGCCCCGGTGTAATTCTGCAGCATCAGCAAAAAAAGATCATAAAGCTCTTTGGCCTTGTCCTCGGGAAGGTTGACAGTTAACTGCCCCTTCAAAGCATCCTCTGCCAGTTTTTTGACTTTGCGTCCCTCATCTGTAATATTGACGTAGACGATGCGCTGATCTTCCTGACTTCGCTCTTTCATCACATAGCCGAGTTTAATCAACTGTGTGATGGAGCGTGAAGTATTAACTTTATTAGGAAGACATTCACTGATTTGATTAACTGTCATGCTATTATCTCTACCACTATTAATTGCATAAAGAATAAGACTCTGAAGATATGTCAGTCCCAGATCTGTAACAGCGTTATTCAGACGGGCTTCCATCTCTCCTCCCAGCAATAGAAAAAGCTGGAAGCATTTCTGGTTGTATGATTCATCTGGATTCTGTATAGAATCTCCAAAGATCTGCATTACTGATCCTTATACTGTTTAAATATTTTATTGGCAAACTTCTTTATGGCTTTAAGGTCATTAGCATCAGGGCGGTTTTTATGTAAAGCACCGAAGGCACCATAGCAATGAAATTCTTCATCAGCGCATTTAATACCGCTGCGCTGCAGATTTTTTGAAACCACGGGGTAAGAGGATGTCAGCAGTGCTGTAGTGCTGAAAACAAAGACCTTTTTAACACTGGAGCCTCTTAGAGATTCGATAAACCCCTTCATCTGTTTATCGATATTAAGAGCATATAATGCACTACCCAGAAAAAGAATTTCAACATCATCTTCCAGAGGAATATCCACAGACTGCGGATCTATGTTTAACTGCTCACCAATAGCCCTGGCCAGTTTCTCGGTATTACCGGTTCTACTGAAATACCTTACGGCAATTTTCATTTATACAACCACCAATTTAGAATAGCAAAATTGTACAATAAAATCCGGAAGAAATAAAACGATTACATACTCTTTTAAGTTTTTATTATCTTTTATACAGCTGAGGGGAGATCGGCACCATTCATGTTTATAATCAGATATAAAGCAGTTTCTTATATTCATCCAATACAAGTGATGGTTCAGCCCGTTTTGTATAATCCGGATCTACAAATGCGAAAGTAATCACACCCTCTTTATCAATAACATAGGTCGCCGGGATTGGTAATTCGGCTTCATTATTTTCCTGCGTTTTTTTCAGATTAATTCCACCAAGCCTGTAAATCAGTTGAAGCAGCCATGATGGAGTGTAAACAAGGTTCAATTTCTTAGCAAATTGATTTTTTACATCACTGAGAATAGAAAAGTGAAGGTCATCTGTATTTATAGAACTATCAGGGGCTTCCGGAGTAATGGCAAACATATTTATGCTATCCATTTCAGACTCCTCAATAAGATGATGATAATACCGGAGTTCCAAATTACAAAAAGCACACCAGGAGCCTCTGTAAAAACTCAGAATAGCTGGTCTCCCCTTTCTCTGATCTGAAAGGGTTACGACTTCATTGTTTTTATTTAGGAATTTGCTGTCAGAAATTTTATCCCCAACTTTAAATGCTCTTTCTATGAACTTTTCATCATAAATTCTGGCAATTTCATTTTTAAAATATTTTGTGATAAAAAAAGGATATTTTTTACTCTGACGACTAATCTCATTGTTTAATTTTTCTGATAAATACATGCTCTTCTCCTGATCTCTATTGGATTATTCAACCAACAGAGTCCTGATACTTTTCGACACCTTCAGGACTCAGCCCGTACTGTTCTTACTCATCATTTCCGATCAGCTCTCTATGAATCAGTATAGTGTAGATATCAGGAATCTTCTTTTTGATATTCTGTTCCAGGGACCGGGCAATATCATGTACGGAACGGTATGATTGACACAAAATATACCGATAGGTACAATAAATAAATAAAAATATTGAGGAAGCTTATGGCAGGTGGTCGTAAAAAAAAATTTGATGAAGAGACGGCCCTGAAGGCTGCTATGGATGTCTTCTGGCAGAAAGGCTTTGCGGGTACCTCCATATCAGATCTCACTCAAAGAATGGGGATAAACAAGCCAAGCATGTACAATACCTTCGGCAACAAGGAAGAACTGTTTGTCAAAGCAACAAATTTCTATATTGAAAACAAGGCTAAATCACATTCAAAATTTCTATTGGAGAATCGGAAACCGCTAAAAATGCGTTTGAAAAATTACATGAGATCCATAATCTCCATTCAATGTGAATCTGAACAGCATAAAGGTTGTTATCTCGTGCATTGTCAGTCAGAAGTGGCCGGCGGTGACTTACCGGAAAATGCAAGAAAGCTGTTAGTTGAAGCAGATAAATATGACAAATCATTATTAACGGATATCTTTAATAATGATCCGGAAGCAAAAGAAAGAGGATTAAATAAAAATGCTGAGATGAACGCACTTTGCCTTGCGGCAACATTGAGAGGAACTGCATCCATGGCTCGTGCCGGATCAACTTTTTCTGAACTTGAGTTTGTCATTGATCACAGTATAAAAGGAATAGGATTGTAAATAGCCATTCAGATTTGCCGGGATCAGAAAAATCCGTCATTTGACAGATCGCATTTCATCTCTTAACGTGTTCTCATGATGAAGAAAAAGATATTAACAGTCACCCTTAATCCAGCAATCGATTACACAATTGAAGTAAATAATTTTGCAATCGATGCGGTAAACAGAGCATCTGCCAGCAGGAGAGATCCGGGTGGTAAAGGGATCAATGTAGGGACTGCTCTATCACAGGGAGGTTTTCCCGTTTGCCTGACCGGCTTCCTCGGTAAAAGCAATATTGATATTTTTCTGAATCATATCAAAGTCAACTCCATGGAAGACCGCTTTCTGCATGTTGAAGGCCCAACCCGGGAAGGCATTAAAGTGGTTGACCCGAAGAATGCTGTTACTACAGATATAAACTTTCCTGGATTCATGCTGACAGAAGAAGAGATCGCTAGGTTCATAGATCTTTTCAGTAAAATTGTTTCCGATTTTGAATACATAGTTATGTCTGGAAGTATTCCCGCAGGCGTACCCTCAAATATATATGGAGAGCTGGCACTTATTGCAAAACGTTCAGGAGCCTTTGTTGCCGTAGATACAAGCGGAGAAGCATTAAGAGCTGTAATAGAATCGGGTGCCGCTGATCTTATTAAACCAAATATTGAAGAACTGGCAGAAATATATCAGGAACTCGATGATGCCGAAGATAAAGACTCAGCTGTTGGAGCTCTGGCTGAAAAGCTGCTGGAGAAAGTCGGAATGATAGCTCTCTCCATGGGTGGAGACGGTAGTCGTCTTTATTCAAAAAGCGGAATTTATGATGTATCGACACCAAAGATTACAGTTAAAAGTACTGTAGGCGCAGGTGATGCCTACCTGGCAGGACTGGTGGCAGGATTGGCATCTGATATGGATGAAACTGCTGCTCTCAAATCTGCTTCTTCCTGGGCCGCATCAAAGCTGACCATGTTCGGTCCCGGATTATCAAAAGAATCCCCTCCATTTCAATATTTAGATAAAATAAACGTATTTTTAGTATAAACATTGAAATGGCAGATGCCCTGTTATTCAACTATAATTCAATAATATGAGAACTTCAGTCCGCATATATAATCGAGTACTCATCCCCTTTATGTTACTCATCCTCCCTCTGGGAATATCATACCTCCTCAGAACAGACGGAATTGCAACTGATAAATATATAGATGATCGAAGAAACTACATTGAACAGGTGCTCGATACGATAGACTCCAGTTTTTCTGCCTATGAACAGCTGATATATACAACTGTCAAGATCACAGAAGAATTAGCTCCTGACAAAGCAGAACATGAAGCCGCTCTAAAACTTGCATTTTCCTCATCCCGCTCAGCCCTTGTTTACGGCATTGGAATCTGGTATGAGCCATACAGTTTTGATGAAAAAACCGAGCGCTTTGGACCATATATTCATCATATTGATTCCAATAACAACAAAGAAGAAATCACTTATTTCTGGAATACTCCTGAGTACAATTATCAAAATAGAGAATGGTATAAGACATCCCTTGCTGCAAAAGAGGGAGAGATTTCTGTTTCACCGCCCTTTTTTGACAGTGATTACACATATATAACATTCGGTATTCCTTTCTCCAAAGAAGGAAAAAAAACTGGCGTTGTTACAGTAGACATTGTCCTTCCACAGCTCCAGGGCTACCTGTCAGATTATAACTTTTCTGATTTTTCAGGAGTTTATCTGACAACAAAAGACAATAGCATTGTATTTTCTAAAACAGATGCAAGTAATGCTGCTATTGAAAAACATGCAATGGAAGGAGAACAACCGGGTCTTTTTACAGATAGGACCGCTGTATACGATGAAAACGAAATTACCTCATTCTTTGAAGGGATTGGTCAGAAGCCGGAGATACTGACCAGTGAAACTGAGAATGGAGTATTTAGAATTCATGCATTTCTGGATAGGAAAGCCATATTTCTGAATATTATTTTTCGGCATTCCCTTCAATACCTTATCTTCTTCCTGTTCTGGACCTCGGTGCTATATCTGATTATTTTCAATTCATCATATCTGAAAAGAAATTATGAGAACCGCCTTCTAAATACAGAAAATGAACGCTTGACAGAGGAAATCTTCAAACGTAAAGAGGCAGAATCACGTCTTACATTTCAGGCATATTATGATGAAGTTAGCGGTCTTCAGAATCTCAACTCATTTATGGAGAAAGAAGAAGCACTGCAGCCTGGAAATGATAATCGCTCTCTGATACAGGTATCACTGAATAATATGAAAGAGCTTTCCCTGATCTTATCAAGTACTATAATTGATGAGACTCTGCTTGCCTTTACGACTCGACTGAAAAGTGTCTGTCCTTTAGAAACAAGACTCTATAGGGCTCGTGGGTTTTCTTTCTTTGTTGTCTATGATGACCAGAAGACAGGAAGTTCTCAAAAACTGGCAGAAAAACTGCAGAATGAATTTCGCTTTGCACTGCGCCTGGGTTCCAGAGATATCAGACTCCGGGCAAAGATCGGATTAGTATACTTCAAGGATGCCGAAAGCCTTGAGCAGGTACTGGCGATGTCACAGTCTGCCATTGCAGGACTGGATGTAGCAGACAGTGGACGTGTGGGGCTCTTTGACCATTCAGTCCAGGAACAGAAAGCAAGACATGTTGTATTGGATGCAGCCATGAGCCAGCCGGGATTTATCAGTGAACTGTACATGCTCTATCAGTATATTGTAAAAACCGAAGACCGCAGTCCTGCAGGATTTGAAGCACTTATGCGCTGGAAGAGCTCTGTTCTGGGATCAACGGTCTCACCGGCAGAATTCATTCCGATGGCAGAGGAGAACGGTTTAATTATCGGACTAGGATGGTTTGCCATTGAGGAAGTACTGAAGGCTATCTCGGGACCTCTTAAAAATAGCGGTTTATTTGTAACTGTAAATGTCAGTCCTATTCAATTTATTGAGCTGGACTTTCCTGACAAACTGGATAATCTTCTCAATCAATATGCTGTAGATAAAAACAGGCTGAAACTTGAGATAACCGAGTCATCAGCTGCGGCGGCCATAGAATCGTTCTGGCAGATTATCGATGAGCTGATCAGACGGGGTTACCGTCTTGCTATTGATGATTTCGGTACTGGTGAATCATCTTTTCACAGACTCTACAGTATGGCCTTTGATACTCTGAAGATAGATAGATCCTTTGTAACAGGACTGAATCTGGATGAACGGAATCAGGAAATCTGCCGCTCTCTTATGAATATAGGTAAAACCATGGGCAGCCAGATTGTTGCCGAAGGTGTAGAGACCGAAGAAGAGCACAGGGTCCTCAGGGAGATTGGAATTAAATATTCACAGGGATACCTATATGCCCGTCCACAGCCTTTGAGCGAAACGGAATTCGGAAAGAGCTGAATTTACGATATCTCTTCAATTATTGAAATAAGTCTGTTCAATACTATCTCACTGGTCAGCCCACTGCCCTCATGGCGGCAGATCTTTACACATTCAGGCTCCAAAGCAATCGTTATCATTCTGGAATTCCTGACCATCCTTTTAAAAATTTCAAAATTCTCAGGATGAAGACTCTTTTCTGTATTAAAATAATCACAGTCAATATCAAGGATGTAATTCTCAAAGAATGAACTTTTGAATGACTCTGCATGTGAAACTGCATCAAGCAGAAAAGAATCTTCAATAGATGAATCCGCCCTCAAACCAAGGCACTCATTACCATGAGTCTTTTTACTGCATCCGGGGACACACTGGGGTGAGAATTCTATAATTCTCTGATGTCCATATTCTTCCGGTCCATCGGCTATATAGACATTGGGGTTGGAACTTGAAGCATTTCTGTTTGTCGATAATACAAAGACTATATTAACCATATCAGTACGAACTGCAAAATCCAGATGTTCATCATGCTTCAGGTTATCATTTACCTGATTTATATTTATCTGACCATCCAGATACTGAGAGATTTTCTCTTCTGTCAGCTCATACAGTCTTTCTTCATGATTACCGCAGCGTCCTGATTTAATTTCACTGTCTGCTCTCCAGTAGGAGTAATTATGAAATGCTGTTTTTGTATCGGTATGATAATCCAGGGAAAAGACATTGATACCGGGGCTGTCCCTCCATGCTTCCAGTACCTGGTTATGAGACTGGACAATAAATATTTCTTTTCCGGCTACGTTAATAGATCTCATTTAACCTGCTGACAACTCTTGGAAAAACTGTTTTGGAGTTATCCCTTTTTACTTTTTTCTTCACTTTATAGAAGGATCATTCACAAAGGGAAAAAAATAATACTCTAACTATAACCTGATTTTGTTTGAAAAACTCAAACTGCTCTATATTTTTCTAACAACTATATAGAACAACAGAGTATTGAGATGTAGAATGACAACACAATTTTCTATCTGAAATCAATGTTGCCTCCCCTGTGTTAGCATTGACTAATTTAGTTTCAATTGTTAACGTATATTATAAAATACTAATATTAATTTGTATCCCGAAAAATATGATTCGGGGATGGTGAATAAGATGAGTTTATCTGAAATAGAACCTGGAAACAGTGCGGTTGTAGAATCAATACTTGGTGGAAAACACTTGAGACAAAAGCTTGTAAACCTTGGAATGATTCCTGGGGCGATAGTTCATGTTGTTCGTGCAAACAGGATGGGCCCCATGGTCCTGAATGTACAAGGCTCCCAGATCATGATTGGCCAAGGGATGGCAAAACGTATCAATGTCAAACAAAAATGATTTTACTCTTGCTTTTACAGGTAATCCAAATTGCGGTAAAAGCTCTCTTTTTAATTTACTGACCGGAGCAAAACAACAGATTGGAAACTGGCCGGGTGTTACGGTAGAACGCGTAGAAGGCCGATATCAATACAATAATCAAAGCTACAACATAGTAGATCTCCCGGGCATTTATTCCCTGTCTCCCAATTCCGAAGACGAACAGGTATCAAGAGATTACATCCTCAGTGGAAAGGCTGATCTTATAGTCAATATCCTGGATTCTTCAAACTTATCAAGAAATATGTATCTTACTGCTCAGCTGATTGAAATGAGGGTACCCGTAGTCGTTGTATTGAATATGATGGATCTTGCCGAGAGCAGCGGACTGAGTATCGATATTGATCATCTTTCAGCTCATTTAAAGTGTCCTGTGATCGGAGTGAGTGCAGTAAATCAGAACGATATATCCCGGCTTAAAGATTTTCTCAAAACTAATTCTGAAGAACATCCGGTATCTACTGTCGAGCTGAAATATCCAAATGAAATAGAAGATCTTATAAGTAACTGGAAAATCCTTCTCGAAAGCAAGGCTCAGGAACTCAACCTTGATTCACGCTGGATGACACTCAGACTTATTGAAGAAGACCCCTGGGTTACTTCAGCTATATATAATGCCGCAATCCTTACAAAAGAAGAGATAGAATTAGAGCTCGAGCATGTAAAGAAGATTCTGAATGAAACACCCGACATGATCATCGCCGATTATGTATATGGTGCTGTAAACGGTATTAGCCGTGAGGTTGTTAAACGTATTAGAAAGGTTAAACCTTTAAATGATATCGTTGATTCTGTAGTGATGCATCCAATCCTTGGAATCCCCATATTTTTTGCCGTGATGATGCTTGTATTTTTCGTCACAATCGAGATTGGCAGTATTTTCGTTGGCTGGTTTGATACCTTTGCCGAAATGATCTTTGTTGACGGAGTTAGCTCCCTTTTATCATCCGTCGGGGCACCGGAAATTATTTCATACTTCATTGCAGACGGCATAGGTGCAGGGATACAGATGGTAATTTCATTTATTCCGTTTGTATTTTTTATGTTCCTGATGCTCTCATTACTTGAAGACTCCGGCTATATGGCCAGGGCGGCCTTTGTTATGGACCGCTTTATGGGAAAACTCGGTCTGCCGGGAAAAGCCTTTGTCCCCATGATTGTAGGATTTGGATGTACAGTACCTGCGATCCTTTCAACCAGAACCCTGGATAACAGGCGTGATCGTATGATTACAATTTTTATGGTTCCCATGATGTCATGCGGCGCAAGACTCCCGGTCTATGCCCTCTTTGCAGCTGCTTTTTTTCCAACAAAAACTGGGCTGATTGTGTTTTCTCTCTATATGACCGGAATCCTTGTAGCCGTACTTTCAGGACTCCTGATAAAGGTAACTCTCTTCAGAGGAGAACCTTCTCATCTAATTATGGAACTTCCGCGCTATCATATACCAAGAGCAAAACATATTCTGCTTCACACCTGGGCCAGAGTTAAGGACTTTATCAAAAAAGCCGGTCAGGTAATAATCATCGCCGTTTTCATTATGTCTATTTTTTCATCCCTGAGCCTAAGCGGTGGATTCGATCCTGATAACACGGCTGAATCGATCCTGGCAGCGTTAGGCCGGTTTATGACTCCCCTTTTCACATCAATCGGAATAACAGATGAGAACTGGCCTGCCACTGTCGGTCTATTCACAGGTATATTTGCAAAAGAGTCGGTGGTAGGAACACTTAATGCCCTCTACAGCCAGCTGGAAAGCATCGGTCCTGCTTCTGAAGCTTCGACCGGTCTATTAATCCTGAGATCAAAGTTTACACCTGCAGCAGCTTATGCTTACCTGCTGTTTATCCTGTTATATATGCCCTGTGTTGCTGCAGTCAGTGCTGTCATGAGAGAAATCAGCATCAGCTTCGGTCTGCTTCAGGCACTATATCTGACGGTGGTTGCCTGGATCATCTCAACTCTGTTTTATCAAATAGTCGAAGGACATAATCCTGTCTATATTTCAATTGCCGCAGCTTTAACAGCATTGATAATACTGATCTTTAAAGTCGCCGCACGGTTAGTTCCCGTAGACCATATAGACCATATAGACCATATAGACCATATAGACCTTAAGTGAAACATAGAGAATGAGAAAAAATCTGTCAGAAAAATTTGAGCTGTTTCTGTTGACTGCAAATCAGGGAGATTGAGTTAATGATATCCGGAGTTCATTCTTCTCAATAACTTTAGAATCCCGATCTGTATCAATACCTGCCTGTATTTCTCTTTGAAATAAAAATAAAAAATATTTTACTTTTAATCGTTGCCTTACCTTACTATATTTGTATTAACTAATATTAAA
Organism: Oceanispirochaeta sp. M1; assembly: GCF_003346715.1. Lineage (NCBI taxonomy): Bacteria > Pseudomonadati > Spirochaetota > Spirochaetia > Spirochaetales > Spirochaetaceae > Oceanispirochaeta > Oceanispirochaeta sp. M1. The sequence continues at coordinate 665 of NZ_QQPQ01000036.1, read as the reverse complement.
TTTTAAGGAGAAACATATGGCGAATATCACATTACATGGTAATCCTGTAAATACAGTTGGAGAATTACCTAAGGTTGGAACCGTGGCTAAGGATTTTAATCTGGTTCAGGCAGATCTTTCAGGAATAAAATTATCAGACTATAAAGGCAAAAATGTTGTACTTAATATCTTCCCAAGTCTGGATACATCCACCTGTGCATCTTCAGTAAGAAAGTTTAATAAAGATGCCTCATCACTGAATAATACAGTTGTACTCTGTGTTTCAGCAGACCTACCCTTTGCAGCAGGCCGCTTCTGTACTACAGAAGGATTGAGTGATGTGTATACAGCATCTGTATTTCGGGATACTGATTTCGGAAAAGATTATGGTGTACAGTTTAGTGATGGACCTCTTGCAGGTCTTCTATCCAGAGCGGTAGTCGTAGTAGATCCTGAAGGAAAAGTCTCCTACACTCAGCAGGTTTCTGAAATTGCGGATGAACCGGACTACAATTCTGCTCTCGCAGCGCTTAAATAACATCAGCTCTTAAAATGAATTAGGGGCTGTTGCAAAAGTCTAATTAGACTAAAGCGACAGCCCTTTTCTTTTTCAAAACAATTATTCGAAAGTCTTTAAATGTAAAAAGGGGCCGCAAAGCGACCCCATCGTGCTACAATTTGTTTAA
>NZ_QQPQ01000035.1 GCF_003346715.1 Oceanispirochaeta sp. M1 | reverse complement strand
GAAGAAAAGGGCAAAAAATATTGACTGAAAGTTGCCACTTGATGTAAGAACAATTAACAGGTTGAATGATGCCTATGAAGTGGCAACTTTCGTCCGGAACAGGTGGCAACTTTCACCGGAATGCGCATCAGTCTGCATGAGGAATTTCAGCTTATGCAGGAATCAGGGTTAACACCATTTCAGGTATTGTTGACAACGACAGTAAAACCCGCAGAAATGCTTGGAATAGAAGAGCATGCTGGAACAATAGAAGTCGGCAAGAATGCAGACTTGGTGCTGTTAAATAAGAATCCTTTAATTGATATTCAGAATACCAGATACATAGAAGGTGTCATGACAAAAGGTATCTGGTTATCAAAGATGAAAATTCAGGAAATGCTAGATGAAGTTGAATCTGCGTATAGGGTGAGTGAATGATTTTTTTAAAATTGATATTCAATATAAATACTTAACACTCCTCCCAAAAACCACTGCCGATAACCGGCCTTCTGTCTACTGACACTTAAGAAGTTTTACTCGATCTTCAATATCTTTAATATTCTCTTCTTTTGTAAATGTTTCATCTATACACCAGGAATATCTTTGACATGGAAGTTCTGAGCAAGGTGAACATGTTCTCTCTTTAAATTTTGTCATAGCACATTTGTAGATTGGACACATACCTTCTTCAAAAGAAGTGGGAGGTGAAGGTCTATGAGTATAGCAGCCTCCACAATCTACTTTATATGTTTTACATAAAATACAATCTCTGCCACAAGCATTTATCATTTTTCCATAATAGCAATATAAGTCTGAGAGAACAATAAATATATTCAGATGATCATTATTTGTTCTTATGTTACGATACTGCTGATAAACCAATTTCTGTCGACCAATAGCAATAATAAAGGACTTACAATGAATATATGGGCATCAAATATCTGGTGGATACTATTGATAATAGCAATCTTCGGGGAATTTGTTATTTCTTACTTCTTAGGTTTCTTTTATCCAGGGTACAACCATAAACAAGATGTTATGAGTCTTCTAGGAAATCCAAATAGCCCTGTATCATTTCTTTATAATATCTGGTTGGTTATTTTAGGAATTATCATATGCTCATCATCAATAAAAATATATTTTGAGTATTTTGTAGTCTCAAAATCTCTCGCTATCACAACACTAACGATAATGATGGTTTTTGGAATAGGTGCAGGAATTCTATCGGGAATTTTTAGTGTCTCTGAAACCAAAGATATTGAAAATTTAGCATCAAAGATACATGGAATTGGAGCTGGAGTAGGATTTATTCTTTTCACTTTTGTTCCTCTCCTCATTGGACTACTATCTTTGAAAATCGACAATTACATGATTGGAATAGTTTCTATTATCCTTTTTTTCATAAGCATTATATTTTTTATATTATTTATCCTCTCAGAGAAAGAGAGGTTTCAATATTCAGTAATCGGATTAAGTGGTCTTTGGCAAAGACTATTATTAGGAACAATGTACCTACCGTTGCTTTTAGTAGCGTTTAAGCAAATATCTGTAGCTAAAAGCAGCTGATAATTCCCCATCGACTTGCACAGAATCTTAATGAATTATTCACATTCATCAGTTATTATGAAATTATCTAAACATGAGTATAATTGAGTTAGATGTAATCTTGTATATTGATAGGATGGGCGAAAACTAAGTGTACAATAATGAAAAAAATGAAAGACTATCCGTCAAAAAATTCGTTGATTTGACAAACGGTCGATTCCATATGCAGAATGAAACCACTTAACACCCATACTGAAATCTACCGATAAACCAATTTCTGTCTATTAAGCTGATTTCCCCTGGAGATTTTGATAAATTATTCACAGATCCAATCTATAATTTCAGTCCCAGGTACAGTATTGCATCTTCTCAGGGCTGGGTATAACATAATCACTCGATTTAATATAAGCCTGTATACTATTTAACATCAAAGAGGTAATGTATGAGGGATTGGTTTACAATAGATAGAATTGATCAAGATAGTTTTATTATTAGTGAATATCGTCATTGGGAAGAAACACATTGTTACTTACTTAATGGCTCTGAGCAAAGCCTGCTAATCGATACAGGGCTTGGAATATGCAATATTTATGATGAAGTTGTCAAATTAACAGATAAGCCAATTACTGCAGTGGCAACGCATATTCATTGGGATCATATCGGCGGGCATGAACACTTCTCTGATTTTTATGCCCATAAAGATGAATTGAATTGGCTCAATGGTGAATTCCCTCTGACGATGAGCCAAATCAAAGAGATGGTTATTGATCGTTGCGATCTTCCAGAAAATTATAATGTAAATGAATATAACTTCTTTCAGGGCAATCCTACACGTATCTTGAATGATAATGACATAATAGATATTGGAGACCGATGTATTCAGGTCCTTCATACCCCTGGCCATTCACCCGGACATATGTGTTTCTGGGAAGAATCCAGGGGACATCTTTTTACTGGAGATTTAGTATATAAGGACACTCTGTTTGCTTATTATCCTTCTACAGACCCGGTCGCATACCTTAAATCTTTGGAGCGGATATCAGAACTACCTGTGAAAAAAGTATTCCCAGCCCATCATTCTCTGGACATTCATCCTGAGATATTAGTCCGGATGCGAGAAGCGTTTCGTCAATTAAAGTGCGATGGAAAACTGCATCATGGTAGTGGAACATTTGATTTTGGTGATTGGTCTGTCTGGTTGTAATTGGAGTTAGCTGTGATCGCGCAGCTAACAGAGTATCTGCGCGTTGTATGGGAGGTGAACCCGGATAAACTCCTGGTAGCCCCTGAGATATCATTCCTGGTCTAACCCGTTAGACTATGAGAATCTCCACATCATCCTCTACGATCTGTATAAAGAATGACTACTTAACACGGCAGTGGAAAACCACTGCCGATAACACACTATTCCGTCTACAGCAATACAAAAGCATACTTAACATTGAACTCAAAACAAGGTTAATAGAACTATAAATAGAAAACACTCAGATGTAATTGATAATCACATCCTTGAAATAAACCTTCTTCAGAGTCTCCGCTATATTCTTAATGAGATTCCTTCGAATCTCCAGTTCAACAGGCATATTGGGGTCCTGATGAGCCTCGTTGATTCTGGTTCCCACAAGAAACTGGATGATATCGGAGTCCAGCATATCTTCCATAATTCTCTCTGCCGGGTCCAGACCGGTGGCAGGAATATGGTGATCCGTCTTCAGATATTCAGAGATCTTACTCATGGTGATAATACCTTCCGAGACAAAATCAATTCCCTTCATTCTGGATGAGGGAGGAATATTATTACTTTGGCTGCTCAGATCAACCTCAATATCCACCGCCAGTTCCCTGGCAACAATATTGGCTGTAGTTCCTCCGGAGACAATGGTTTTTCCATCAAAGCCCTTGAGCATACCGACAAGACTCTTATCCCTCTCTTTATCATAGGGAGGTCCGGTTGCGATCATCAGTTTTCTGGGTTTTCTGAAATACAGAGAGCCGCAGGTTATATCATCCCTGGGAGAATAGGCATCATGCCGAAGACTCTCACGGACAAGGGCACTGGCAAGCTGTGTTGAGGACTGTTCGGGATTCTTATCAAGGGTCTTCAGAATAAAGGCTCTGGCCCCTTCATCCCCCCATCCAAGGGGAGTGGTTTTCATCCCCAATCCTGACTGGGTTACACCATCAGAAAAGAAAACCAGCCTGTCTCCGCTCTGTGCCTGAAAGCGTGAGGAGTGGATTATATTTCTTTTGGTATTAACCGTCTTAAAACTGAACTTTTCATACTCGGGCTCTTCGATCCGTCCGTCACGAACAAGTACAAAACGGGGATTATCATATTCGGCTATCTGCACCATTCCCCTCTCATCCACATCTACGATGGTGAAGGTTGAGTAACTGATTTTACGGATACTGCAGACAGGGAGTGTTCTTGAGATAAGTTCGGCTGTTTTACGGGGAGAAAGATTATTCTCTATAGAGCGGATGGCCATTGTGGCTGTGAGTGAAGAGAGCACATTGGCCCGGATTCCGCTTCCCAGGCCGTCCGAAAGTACCGAAATGACCCGCTGTCTTCCCTCCGCCTTCCTGGTCAGAAAAGCATCCCCCGGGGCGGACTCACCCTTCTTCATGACCTGGTAATATCCAACATCAAAAAATGAATTATTCATCGTGTTCGGCTTCCCTTTCAGGATCAAAGGAGGTAACTATGGAGTTAAGCATTATTTCACTCTGAGCCGCATTCTCCCCAAGAAGAAAGGCAATTTGCTGCACCGTGGAAATACTGTTCTCCATAACCTTCTGAGCCTGTTTGATAACCTGGTCTTTCTGAACCCAGGGAAGGGTTACATCCTGAAAGATTCCCCCGGCAGCCTGATTCTTCTCGATAGTAAAAATAGAACCGGTAAACACCTTATTCTCCAGATGGAAGGTCTGATCGGTGAGTACAGCTTCTTCGGAAAGGACACCCTGAAAAACAGATGCAAAGGGAATTATCTTTTCAAGAGAGGCACCTTTCAGTCCGGGTTTTACTTCATAAGCCGCTTTAGCTTCATCATTGATGAGAGTGGCAAAGGCCCTGTTGCACTCTATGATCTTCATATCGGAATCTACAATCACAACTCCCGAAGGCATGGCCTTGATCAGAGCATCTGCTTTCTTCTCCGAAAGGGTCTTGAGATAACTTACACACATATCCGGCTCGGCACGATTATTCAGACATGCTTCTGCATACTCACGACAGGTTGAATAGCCACAGGCTCCGCAGTTCTTTTCATCGGCACTCTCATATTTTCCAATTCGGCGGAGAGCATTCCCTATCTCATTTTCATCAAAGGAAACCGAGACTGATTCCTCAATGTTCCGTATAAAGTCAATATTGATGCAGGGCTTATATTCAGGGATTACAAGTTTTCTGCTGTCCGCATAATCGGCTAGCTGTTTTTTCTTGACCGCCGTACCGGCTTTACTGATGCAGGAAGGTCCGTTGATACAACCCCCTTCACAGGCAAGTAATTCAAGAAAGACCGGAGAGTCCTGACCCAGAAGTTCAAGATCACCCAAGACTGAATCCATGTTATGAATATTGGAAAAGCTCAGCATCTGTCTGTCTTCTATGGGAACCTGCTGCTTCCTCAGGCTTTGAAGCATTCCACCCTCTATGGGATAGCTGGCACCATCATAGGAAGAGTGGGGAACAAAGCTGTCATCAACATCAGGAGTAAGGGATTCAAGATCTATCCCCTCCTGTTTAAACCAGATCCTTAAATCGTCAAAACTGATTGCTGTATGGAGAAGATCCTCCCTCAGGTCGGCTTCCCGTTTTTTCGAGATACAGGGCCCGGCAAAAATGATGGAACAGTCTTCACCGTACAGATCCTTGAGCATACTGCAGTGAGTCAGTAAAGGAGATAGATGATCATTCACATGATGAGAGTATTCAGCCTTATACTTCCGTATATACTCAACCATAGTGGGACAGGCGGATGAGATAAAAATTCCCTTATCTGCAGATCCAAGAACCTGGGTTGTATGCCTGGTTACTTCCTGTGCTCCAAGCGCTGTTTCAGAAACAGCGCTGAATCCCAGCATCTTTGCAGCATGTATCATTTTTTGAGGGGTAATTCCAGGCATCTCACCCACAAAAGAGGGCGCTATGGAGAGAATAACATTATCACTCTCCTTAACAGCTTTCTGAGCTCTGGGCAGATCGTTACGGATCTTCTTGGCACCTACGGGACAGGCCAGGTAACAGCTTCCACAGAGAATACAGTCCTCTTCCATGATTTTTGCATGTCCGTCTTCAACTTTAATTGATTTAACAGGACAGTGGCGGATGCATTTATAACAATCCTGACATTCGGTTATTTCGGTATATATGGGATTGAGCTTCATCAGGTTTCAGCCCCCTCACAATTATTGATATAGCTGTTCAGCAGATCCGGCAGATGATCCGGGTCAACAGAGCTGTGTAGAGTGTCACCAAGATAGAGGACCGGTCCCTGACTGCATTTTTCCTGACAGAGAGCACCTTTAAGGAGAACATCTACTGAGTCGTTCTCCTTAAGATAGTCCTGAATAATTTTAAGATTGTCCTTATTACCCCTTGAGAAACAGGAGCTGCCCATGCAGATAGTGATTTTCTTTTTTTCCATAGTCGGCCTCTTATTTGAAATCAAATTTATATTAGCAAAATAAGAGGGTTTTGTCTATAATCTTTTATCGATATATAATTATCCTTTAGACATATCTATATGTTTTACTTCAATATTATGGTTCCCCCTCTGAATAGTAACGACAGTTCCACCCTGAAGGTCTTTATCACTATAACTGGCAGGACCTGTTTTCAGGGCATAGGTCATCCTGATTCCTTCCCAGTCAACAGAGAGGCTATTAACATGATCATGTCCGTTAAAGATGTGGGTAGTGCTTCCAAGCTCCTTCATTGAGTCAAAAAGTCCGGAATTTACGGGGGGACAGAAGACTCCCTCACGAACTCCTCCAAAGCTTCCCTCATCAAGACTCCCCTCGTTAAAGGCTTCTACAGCTAGACCGAATTCGGGCAGGGGGATATGAAAGAAGGCTATACAGGGAACGGGATTTCCCTGTGATTTCTCAACACCATTTACCATCCATTCATACCACTGGATCTGATCAAAATAGATAAAATCATAATCTTTCCCATCAGGATATTCCCTATAGCGGTTTGAATCCATCATAAGGAGTGAATAGATAATATCTCCATCAGGACTTTTAATATTTACACCGTAATTACCAACTCCATGGATATTGGATGGTCCTGATTTAAAAAGAGAGTTATCAGCTTCTTCATAGCGGTTTCCATGCCATGCTCTGTCGCCACGTCCTTCTCCATCATGATTTCCAAGAACAACACCCCAGGGGATACCAAAACTGCTGAGAGTCTTAATAACCAATTTAGCTCTGTTATCACTGAAGATTGATGTTGTGTTATCCCCTACAGTCATGATGAAATCCGGTTCAGTTTTTTCAACCATATCCCTTATCAGCTTCAGGGCCTGTCTGTCTTTTACAGGATTTGACTCCAGCTGAATATCCGCCATCACAAGGATCTTGAAATCCTCACCCTCTTCCATGGAAAGAGATGCTATATCACCGGGATTATAGGCTTCCTTATGATTCCAAAGCTCCGTAGATGTGACTCCCTTACGGGGAATAATGAGATAGATTCCAAGTGCCAGAGCAATGACAAGAAGCCCACCAAGAAAATAGGCTATACCTTTCAAAAATTTATGCATTATTTTATCTCCCGACTCAGACCGTAACTAAAGCAGGTAAGAGTTCTTCATCCAGATACTGATCAACTCTATCCTGCTGATACCCTCTAAAAGCAAAATAACCCAGGAGTGTAAAAACAAAGGCGATTACAGCTGTGAGACGAACTCCCAGGGGATTATCAATACTTCTTCCCAGAAGAAGAATAGAGGGAAAGATCAGATTGGTAACAGACATTGCCAGTTTGATGGCAAAGCTGTTGGCCCCAAAAAAGATTGCCTCATTGTGACTCCCCGTTCGATTTCCATCAGATTTAGCGATATCAGCTAATAATGCCGTAGGAACAATACCGAATATGGCCACAGGAATACTCTCAAGGAGAATAATGGTCCATCCCCATACAGCAGAGGAAACACCCGGTACCAGGCCTGAAAAGGGGATCAGGGCAAACACAAGCGCATGTACAGCAAAGCCGAAATTCAGGAGCTTCTTCTTACCGATCCTGCCTGTGGTCTTAACAACCATTGGATAGTAGGCAAAGCTCAGAATAAACATCGCAGCCATAAGGGTAAAAGCCTGCTCTTCGGGAAGTTTCATCAGTATGGTCACATAGTAAATAATCCCGATCTCCAGAAAGACATTACCAAGCTGATAGAAAAACTGACAGCCCAGAAGTGATCTGAAATCAATATTTTGTAATGAGGTTAAGAGAGCTTTCACAGCACCATCGTTGGATCTGTTTTTCCTGCAGTAGCGATCCTCATCAATAAAGATGATGGGCATCAGCATGGCAATGAATCCTATAACAGAGAACATGGCAACAACAATCCTGAAAGATGTTACAGGAGAATAACCCATCCCTTCAAAGACACCTTTCAATACATAAACAGAATTCCCGATAAAGAATCCCATGGCCCAGGCCACCGAGGTGATTGTACTGAGGAGCATCCGCTCCTTTGATGTATGGCCGATTTCAGGAATCAATGCACCATAGGGGATTACATACATAGTCATAAACAGATAAAAAAGAATAATTACTGTAAAAACCCAAACTGAATTCAGAGCTGATTCATGAGGAACCGGCGGAGTGAATACCAGATACGACAGGAAGGATAGAGGGAGAATAGCAATAGCCATAAAGGTTCTCCGTCTACCGAATTTGAAGCGGGAACGATCCGACATATTGGCAATAAGAGGGTCTGTTACAGCATCAAAAATTCTTCCTGCAAAATTAGATAAACCGATAACTGTAAGAAAAAGGATAACCGCACCCTGATTGATAAGGGCAGGAAAAACATCACCCCCTGTTTCCGGGGGCATATAAAAATAGTTGATGAGGGCTCCTACAGAGAAGCCTCCAAGGGACCAGCCCATCTGGCCCATACCGAACATGATCATCTTCCATGTGGGCAGCTTTTCAATTGTCTGACTCATAGTCTTTTTTCTCCAGGGGCCTGCAATCCGTCCTCTGCGTTCTGACAGGCAATGATTTTGTTTTCATTTTGAAAATTGAGTATGAAACGGTAGAGGCTGTCCTCTTCATACCACATGGGAAAATTAGTTCCCCATACATTGTTATGCAAATTAAAATGGACTCCCTTTGCCGGGTCTGGAATTCTGTTATGAAAATCCAGCAGCGAGGGTTTGTCAAAGGCTGTCAATGCGGCATCAAGAGTCTCCAGATTCAGAGAGTATTCTTTCCCTCTGAACTCCACTCCACGGCAAACCCCGTGAAGCCCCCGTCCTCCTCGTGACACAACATCAAGAGGAGAGAGAGAAGAACCCATTTTGTCCATCAGCCAGCCCAGGGCTTCTGTATTATCAAAGGAAAATGAGAACCATGAAGCCTCGGGAAGGCGGCAGGCTCTCTTATCAAGGCAATGAAGAGTAATCCCGATGGAAGGATCTGCTTTCAAAAAGTCATACCTGAGCCAGAGCTCTTTCGGGGCTCCATAGCCGAGAACAGCCGCATCAGACATGGAAAGCTGCAGCAGAAATGAATCTTCCCTTCTCAGGATTCTCTGAAGGCGGGGATGTTCTTTAATCTTCTTTGGCCCTGCCAAAAACATGCCGGGTTTAGTAAAATCCGGAATAGCCCAGATCCAGTGTTTTTTCAGATTTTTCAGGTACTGTCTTAAAAAGCGGCGGTAATCCGAAGAGTTGAAAGTTTCATAACAGAAAAGCCCCAGTCTTTTCTCCTTACTGCAATATACCCGCCCGGTTTCTTTATCCTTTAGAAATGAGATTGCGCCGCTTTGTTTGTCAAAATCCAGATCAAAAAGCTCTGTACTCAGGGATTGATGCTTACAGTCCAGGTATCCTTCGAGATTTGGACGTTCAGGTTTGAGAGCATTCAGATCCTGAGTGAGTAATTCTGCAAGGGCCGGAGTAGCAGCATTCACTGCATTTTCCAGATAGGAGCGCTGTTCCTTCCAGGAATTCTCAAGGCGACGGCACTTTGAACTGCGTCTTAAGGAGATCAGCGCTTTCGGACTGTAGTGAAAGTAGTCTGCAAGAGCAGCTTTCTCATCAAGCCCCCAGGTATGTTCAGGGATACAGAGAAGCTCATCCATCACAGTATCAGGTACAACTCTCTTATCCACCATCTTCCCCACAGTTCTTGAGAATGCCCTGAAGGCCGAGAGTTTATATGGATCGCTTCCAGCACCATGAATCCAGCTGTCACCGATCTCCTGTTCAACCACCGGCAGCTCATCCTTCAGCAGAAGAGCTGCAGAAGCCATATTATTAAGATCCGCGGCCTTCACATCACAGCCATATATTGAGGCAGCTCTACGCCACGCTCTCTGAACGCCCCTGAAGGAACTGGGACCAAGGTTATCATGGGTATGAATAAACTTGAAAAGCTGATCACCCAGCAATATATCACCACCGTAATCATCCTTGTCATAAAGAACAATGATTTCAGAACCATCTCTATGACGCCAGATAAAGCGGGATGGGACATCCGGTGGGGAGGATGCGGCATTCACTCCGACATGGAGCATCCTGATCCCTGACTCGGCGAGGAGCGGGACCATTGCGATGCTGTGACCCGGGACATCTGTCATCTTGGCGGCAATGGTTTTTCTACCGAAGCGCCTATCAAGGTCTCTGCTGATACTGAGTCCGTAGCGGAACAGATTCTCATCCATCAGTTCTGAGTGTGTTGTAAAAGGCAGAGCATGCCAGGAGATATCTCCCTCCAGAACGGCCTGCTCCATCAGGCGTCTCCCTGCAGAGTCTGACTGCTCCAGATACTGCTTTATCAGCCAGGACCCGGTAGTCCAGATCATCCGCTGGGGCCCACCGGATGATCTCAGTCGATGGGAGGTCTCTACCGCCCGGGGAATAAAATGCATCATATACTGGTCCAGCACCTTTGAAGCGGAAGCCGTAAAACCAAGATCAAGATGTGTCTTGAACAGCAGATTTACGGATGCAGGTTTATCAGGCATCAGAGAGAGTCCTTCTTCAGTCCTGCCAGCATTGTCCTGGCAAAAACCATTACCATATCCTCGGGGGATTCCAGGTTAAACTCAAAAGTCATCTCTTCCTTACGGGAGGCGATCCGCTGACCCAGGCTGATTATAGTCTGGTCGATAGTATAGGCTGTGAGCCTCAGGTTCAGCCCCGGTTGCAGACTTCCATCATCCATGCCCTCCTGGAGTGCAGACTTCAAAAACTCCACTGTGGGATCATCCTGAAATATGGTCTTCATTTTCCGGGCTACATCTTCGGGTCTCTGTCTGTAATTGAAATAGTGATCCATGGCGCCGGAGAGTTTGAAAATTTCAGGATGCATCTCTATAATCCCTATAAAGGTCATAAGGTAGTTTTCAATTTTTTCATATCCGTTTCCTGAAAAGCTCAGAATCCCGGGACTGAATTTCGGAACCAGAACATCCAGATACAGATGATGTTCGATGGCAAGAGCAAGATCTTCCTTGGAAGAATAGTAGCGGTAAAGGGTTGCCCGGCTTACAGCGGCCTTCCTGGCAACATCCTTCATATTTACCTCTGCCAGTCCCTGTTCCAGGAAAAGGTCCATCCCTGCCATCAGAATTATATTTTGGCGTTTATCTTTGTTTTCTTCTCTTTCCTTTTCCCTGAACTCAATGGTACTCATGTCTTTTCCTGATACAGATGTCTTATAGTGAGACATATGTCTCACTATATCCATATAACCCCCTGAAATGCGATCTGTCAAGGAATATTGCGAGTAACTACTCGCAATTCAAAATAAAGAACTTAAGATCTGCCTATTTTATTCGGGAATAGGCATCTTTCAAAAAATGAAAAGCCCTCTTCGGCTTCCTTTCTTTTGAAGTAATACCCTTGAGATTGTAATTGGGAACTGGATTTTCAGGAAACCATGTATTATAAAAATCTGAAAGTACCCAGGGAGAGAGCCCCCTGACAAAAGGTCTCTCTATGATCTGTTTCAGATAAGATTCAATAAGCTCTCCCTGATATTCTTCAGAGTAAGTCTTACCCCAGGCAACACGGTCAGCCTTCCAGACTCCATCAGCCTCACTGCGTCCCGGAGCAGCAGCTGCACCGAACTCAGACATGATAATGGGCTTATCAGGAAACAATGAGTGGAGTTTGTCCAGATGGCTGCCTATATCTGTATGCTTTCCATAGTACCAGCCGTAATAGGCATTGATGGAGATGATATCCATATGGTCGCCGGTCCTTCTGTTATTATCAAAGAAGGGAATATCATAGGTCAGTTCGGCCATGGAAACAGGTCTTGAAGGATCAAAGGCCTTAGCCACGGAACGTAACCAGCCGAAGACCCGTCCACCATTTTTAAAGAGAGTGTAGCACTCATTCCCTGCACTCCAGAAAAGAATGGCCGGGTTATTGATATCCCGCTCTATCATCTCGATAAGCTGCTTTTGTGCGTTCTGCAGAAGGGGACGATAATTCATCTGATGCATACCGAAAACTTTTGCCGGAAAACGGAGGATGGACTGTTTTTCTTCAAACCATGCTGTAAAACCTGTCCCTGTCTGATACATGGGAATCTCTTCACTGCAGAGCAATCCCCTATCCCGTATACTGAGCATTTCCCTTACATCATGGGGATAATGGGCGGTTCTTATATAGTTGGCCCCAAGCTCTTCTACAAGTCCCAGATCACGATTGAGACTCTCTTCGGTCTGGCTGCTTCCCAGTTCAGGATCATCTTCATGCTTGCTGATGCCTTTTAAAAAAAGTGACTCACCATTAAACAGTATCTTCTCATTTTCGATCTCAATAGATTTAAGTCCTGTTTTAAATGAAACCCTGTCAGAATGACCAGCGCTGGCAGTCTCTATAAGCACTGTGTACAGGGCCGGGTCTCCCGGATTCCAGAATAGGGGATTGTCCAGAATAAGGTCACAATGTCCCCCTCGAACAGCTCCTCCTGAAGATAACTTACCCTGATCGATACTATCTAATTCAGCATTTAAGAGAGTTCCCCCGCAGCTGTTTCCTTCAGGATCTATAAGACTTACATCAATACGGCAGGTAGAGTCGGGAGCATGCACCAGGACATCCAGCCCCAATACAGTTTTATCTCCATCACTTAAAGTACGGGCAACAGCCTTGAAGATATAGTTTTCCGGAACAGTCTCAAAGTAGACATCACGATAAATTCCGCCATACATATGCCAGCCTGGATTATGCTCCTTTCTGGCCAGAGGGGGAATGGATTCCCAGTTTGAACGGTTATCTACCCGGAGAACCAGTACATTGTCCTCATCAACCTTCAGATGATCAGAAGCATTCAGAAAGAAGGGAGTATATCCCCCTTCCCTCTCGCATAGTTTATGTCCATTCAAATAGACTTCCGAGCGAAGAAGAACTCCCTCAAAACAGAGCCGGGACCAAAAGCCTTCAGGAACGGAGTCTCTTTTAAATATTTTCCTATACCAGCAGAAACCTGCATAGCTGGTTCTCTCTCCAGAAGCCGCATTAAATACAGAAGGAACAGCAGTCTGCTCCCAGTCTGATGATTCGCCATCAGGCTTCTCGGATGTGAACCAGCACTCCTTAAGCCCCCTGTTTTCCGGATCAGTTCGAAACATCCACTCTCCAGCCAGAGACTGTCTGGCTCTCCTGCTCTCTTCAAAATGTGTGGAATATGGAAGGTTGTTTGTAAGCAGATATGGTATTCCGTTTAAACTTCTTACTTCAAACTGATCTCCCTGAGCACCCTTGGCCACGGGCATTTTAGAATAATTCAAGTGTGGATAAAACAGAAAAATGGAAGCAAAAAACAGGATTAGAAGCGCAGGAATGAACAGCAGAATCAAGACAGGCATGGAGGAACTCCCAGATATCATTTAATAATGTACCTCTATTCAATCATGGATTCAGGGATTCTTCCAGAAAAAGTTAAAAACAGACTGCATAAACTAATTTGCAGAATATTGACTTGTCATGTTACTATCATAACTGATAGCATATCTATCACTAATTACAAATGACAATAAGGATATCTTTATGAACCCTGTAACCAAAAATAAAATATGGCTGGGATTATCCGCCTTTTCAACCCTCTATTTCGCAGCCTTTCTGGCTCTGCTCTTCCTGATAAGGCCTTTCTGGTCAGATACAAATAGTTTTCTGACATGGGCTCTTGGAATTGAATTCAACTGGGTGATCATCGTTATCATCATGAGTTCGGCACTTATGCTGTTTCATTTCAGCTCTTTCAGTAAAACCATGAAGAACAGAGGAAATGAAGAGAAGACTCTGAAACTTGCAACTCGTATAACGATTCCCCTGACCCTGATTATCTGGATTGGAATGACAACTCTTCTTCTCTCCGAACTAGGCCGTGAACAGTCGATCATATTGATAAACTTCCTCAATAATCTCCCTGAAATTATAGCTGGTCTTTATCTGCTTCTTGTTATTCTGCTCCTCCCCCGCTTCTCCTTCTGGCAAAATCAAAAAATCAGAAAAACAGTGCTGGCAGCCACAGTTCTTTTAGTACTGATAATTGCATCAAAACCGGGTTCAATAAAAATAACTGCCGGCCCCTACCTGCAGATTCCCTCTGAAAACTCCATCACGGTTATGTGGACAACAAACCATCAGGCAATATCCTGGGTTGAATACGGTGATGACTTTGAATATAAAGCCTACCCTCAGCATGATGGTCTCATTGATATGAATGAGAAGATCCAGAAGGTGGAACTCACTGGATTGGAATCGGGGAAGGAATATCCCTACAGAGTTGTCTCAAAAGAAATTAAGAAGTTTTTTCCTTACAGTGTTCTCTTTGGAAAGACTGTTGTCAGTGAAGACTTTAAATTCCGGACTCTCAACAGGAGAGCAGAGAACATATCATTCCTTGTTATCAATGACCTTCATGAACGTCATGAATACTGGGGGGATATAGCTGAGGAGCTCAAGACTGATCCTGTCGATTTTGTAGTACTCAATGGTGATTACTTCAACGATCTCAATGGAGAAAGACAGCTGATAAACAGCCTGATAAAGCCTGTAAGCAAACACTTTGCCTCAGAAACTCCTTTTATCTTTATACGTGGAAACCATGAAACAAGAGGGATTCTGGCAAGAAGCTTAAGAGACTACATTGCCCTGCCTGAGGATAAATACTACTTCTCATTTGCCCATGGCCCGGTCGCGATGCTGGCCATTGATTCGGGAGAGGATAAGGAAGACCATCATAAAGAGTACAGCGGCATGGTGGCCTTTGATGAGTACAGAAAAGAGGAGACCCTCTGGCTTAAAGAGACAGTACAGAGAAAAGAGTGGCAGGATGCCTCCTGGAGAATTGCGTTCTCCCATATCCCGCTGAATCAGTTTGCTCTGGATGAGGAAGAAGGTGAATACAAAGCTGAGAATCTCGGGTACCAGAATACCTGGACGTCAATACTGAGTGATGGAAATCTGGATCTCATGCTCAGCGGCCACACTCATCGCTGGAAGATACATGAACCAAATGATGAAGTTTCCTTTTCCTTAATAATCGGGGGTGGTCATATTGAGGGGACTGAAAATTTTGTGGTGGTACGGGTAGATGCTGATGCAGCCTCCCTCAAAGTTGATCTGCGTGATCAGCATGGAAAATCATTTCAGGAATTTCTGGTAGAAAAATGAACAAGAAACCCAACATTGTCTTCTTTTTTGTAGACCAGCAGCGCTGGGATACATGCGGCTGTTACGGTCAGAAAGATCCCATAACACCTCATCTGGATCAAATGGCATCAGAGGGGGTTCTTTTTGAAAATGCCTTTACATGCCAGCCTGTATGCGGCCCTGCCAGAGCCTGCCTTCAGACAGGAAAATGGGCCACAGAACTGGGATGCTACCGCAATGGTATCCGACTTCCCTCAAATGAAAAAACGATTGCCCACCA
Source organism: Oceanispirochaeta sp. M1 (assembly GCF_003346715.1). Classification (NCBI taxonomy): domain Bacteria; kingdom Pseudomonadati; phylum Spirochaetota; class Spirochaetia; order Spirochaetales; family Spirochaetaceae; genus Oceanispirochaeta; species Oceanispirochaeta sp. M1. Next base: position 33,045 of record NZ_QQPQ01000035.1, on the reverse strand, counting down.
CTTCAGTGAAGAAGGGTATAACACAGCTTATATCGGAAAGTGGCATTTGGCTTCAGATGATAAAGAAGGGCTGCACTATGAAAAAAAGGCTGTCCCCCCTGAACTCCGGGGAGGCTGGGACCAGCACTGGATAGCTTCGGATGTGCTGGAATTCACCTCAAGGGGATATGGCGGACATATGTTTGATACTCAGGGAAATAAAAAGATATTTCCAAAGGGCCGATACAGGGTCGATACACAGACTGACTGGGCTCTGGAATATCTGGACAGCCAAAAGAATGAAGAGAATCCCTTTATACTGTTTCTCTCCTATATTGAGCCCCATCACCAGAATGACAGATTCTCCTATGAGGGACCAAAGGGTTCAAAAAAACGATTTAAGGACTTCAATATTCCAGATGATCTGGCTGGAAAAAGAGGAAACTGGAAACGCTCCTACCCCGACTACCTGGGATGCATCAACAGTCTGGATGAAAACCTTGGAAGAATCAGATCAAGACTCAATGAACTGGGAATGTCAGAGGACACTCTTATTGTGTATACCAGTGATCACGGCTCCCATTTTAAAACCAGAAATAGTGAATACAAACGCTCATGCCATGATGCCAGCATCCATATCCCTTTAGTAATTATGGGGCCCGGATTTAAGGGTGGGAAAAGGATGGATGAACTTGTCAGCCTTATTGATCTGCCCCCTACCCTGCTGAATGCAGCAGGCCGGAAAGTCCCTGGTCATATGGCAGGGCGTCCTCTCTCTGAACTGACAAACAGTGCAAAATCAGAAAAGCCATGGCCGGAAGAAGTATTTTATCAGATCAGTGAATCCCAGGTCGGACGGGGAATCAGAACCTCGAAATGGAAATACTCTGTAAAAGCTCCAAAGAAGAACGGGTGGAAGCTGAGTTCCTCAGAGTCATATGAATCAGATTTTCTTTATGACCTGGAGAAAGACCCTCATGAACTGAATAATCTTGCAGACTCTACAGAACACAAGGGTGTCAGAGAGGAGCTTTCTGAGATTTTAATCCGAAGGATGGTTGATGCCGGGGAGAATGCTCCCCGGATTGATGTATAGAGTTCTATTTCAGATAAAGATTATCAGCAGCCTTATACTCAAAATCACTATCCAGGGGAAAGATCGGTCTGGGAACCAGTTTATAGGGCAGTCCGTTCAGATCTTCATTGCTGCTCCCCTCGGACAGGGCCATAATGGAACGCTTTGAAACAGTCCGCTGTGCCGCCGTCAGATAACCCAGCTTACACACAACAATCTGTGCATTTGCGGGATCATCACCAAGATCACGGAACATCGCGGGATCTACAAATCCGATATGTTTTGATGTAAGGACAATATCTACACCACCCGTTGAAAACAGTGCAAGATCACTCTTGTAGACACCCCATTCGTTAATAAATGACTTAACCTTTCCACTGAGTTTAAGGGGTGAAGTGGTTACCGTATCAAAGGCGGCACCTACATTCAGTTCAATTGTCATGCCTACCATCTTTCTACACTTTTCAACAGAATCAGGATCAAAAAAACCGCCATATATTATGGGATGATCCAGGAGCCCTGTTTTCTTATTAGAAGTGATCAGCTTAAGGAAATTCGTGCAATCCCCTGAAGAACCGGCGGTTGGATTGTCCCCGGAATCAGATATATAGATAGGAGTCGGCCCCTCGTCCACAGCTTTAAACGCTGTTACCAGGGACTCCTCCATGGAGTATGTCTCTGTATGAAAACTGAATTCATCTCTATAAGACCAGAAAAGATCTGCCAGTCTTGCTGCCTCTTTTTTTGCCAGGCTCTTATCATTATCTGTAATAACCAGAACTGAAACACCGCTGTCCGCGCTGTCCGCCCAGGGGAATCCCATCAGATAGTTTGCGGCCAGAACCTTCTCCTTCTTCTCACTCTCCCGGAGAGCGGAGATCAGGGTCTTCATAGGTTCAGTGGTGGTTTCGGATTTTTCACCTGCCACCAGAAAAGGAATCTTTACCCAGGCGGAAGATGTTTTAACACCCTCCTCAAGAGCAGCGATTGTCAGGCGCGCTGCATGTTCTCCTGTCTCATAACAGTCTATATGGGGGGCACATTTATAACCTACATAGCCATCGGCACAGTCATGCATTCTTTTTGAAAAGGTTGTATGCATATCAAGAGAGGAGAAAAGAGGCTGATCCGGAAAGATCTCTCTGAGAGCCTCCAGAAGATCACCTTCGGCCTCACCTATCTCTTCAATTCTCATTGATCCATGAAGAGAGAGACAAAGAGCATCAATGGGAGCTTCCGCAACAGCGGCACGGGCTCTCTTCAGTATTTCCTCTTTCAGTTCCAGATAGAGATCCTTTGATACGACTCCATTGGGTACGGCCCTGGCACAGACAGTTGGAACCATCTCGTATCCCGCATTCTGAAGAGTATGGACGACTCCGCTTATACTGTCATCATCATTGAGGACTGAGAAAAGTTCCGATCCGTATTGAATGGAAAAATCTTCCCGTCCTGTAATTATCGGATTAAAGGTGTTGGACTCATGGTGCAGGCTGGCTGTTAAAATTCGTTTCATTCTGATTTCCTTCTATTCTGCTAAAGTGAATACTATCACTCTGATGTTTTACCCTTTATGGCTGAAAGGCTTAAGGGTTTACTTCAACTACATTGCTTAAAAGTGTATTCCATTTTTTCTTGTCCTGCTGGCCGTTTCCGACCTGAGGTATGGCATAGAGTTCACTGAGCATGCAGGCTGCAGCACCCCTGGCAGGATCATAAACCCCATCATTCACGACCTTCATAGTACAGTTCTTTTTCTCAAGAGCATATAGATTTTCACTAAATTCGCTTCGGAGGATATTCCAGATTTCTTCACTGTTGCTGGCAAGATCTCCTCCAATATACAAAGCCCTTGGATTCAGGATTTTGAGAATCAGAGTCATATTCCCCATCAGCTCTTCCAGAATATCTTTCTGAACATCACTGTCTACAAGTGCACGGTCCATCTCTTCTTCCGAAAGAGAGAGCTGCCATTTCAGCTGACGCTCCTTTGTATACAGAATACTCTGATACTCTCCGGCTTCATCTGAGACACCATTATAGAGTTCTCCATTCAGTACCAGTCCAAGACCGACACCTATTGAAGGAAGATTCTCAGGAACCATATTTCTCTGATGAAAACGGGAAAGAAGATAGATGAATGAATCCGACTCATTGTCCGGATGATTCCATAGAATATTCTGTGCACAGCAGTTGGCATCATTTTCTATAACAACGGGAAAGGGAAAAGTCTCATCCAGAAACTCCAGCAGACTGCTGTTCTTCAAATTATGAGTCCAGCTGTCCTTCACAAAGGATGTCTGCCTGTTGACAACACCCGGAATAGCCAGCCCCATTCCCAGAACCGGGATATGGGGATCAAGAGTTTTCCGGACATCCTCAACGGACTGAATAAGCAGACTCTTAAAATCATGCTTTCCGCTAATATACTCTTTTTTACTGGATTTCAAAACCCGCCCTGAAACATCACAGACGACGGTACAGTAATAGTCGACCTGGAGGTCCAGGCCGATAACATAACCGAATTCTGGAATCAGCTGAACCTGTATAGGCCTTCTCCCGCTCCCCTTTGTCTTAGGAACAGGAGCCTTTATCTCTTCAACCAGTTTCGCCTTTATAAGGCGATTAACAATGTAGCTGACCGTTGAAGGCTGAAGACCAAGCTTCTCTGCCATCTGTTGCCTTGAACATGAAGTATGGGTCCGCAGATAATTCAGAATAAGTGCCGAATTTGCTGCTTTCTGGAAAAGGCTGTTCCCGACGATCTTCAAAGGATTCTCCTGTTACTGCCTAAGTCTTATTATTTATGCAGGGTTGAGAGAACAGTAGCGATGCGGGAAGAGCTGCTGTAACTGTTCATAAACTCAGGTTTTCTGAGGAGACCGCCCATATAAACATAATCCGGGCAATGTTTCATTACACTCTCTTTTTCCATATCCAGATAGATATGAAATTCTGAGGCGCCCGTCTCTTTTATGACTTTCTGCAATTTTCGTTCTGTGATATCACCGCCGGGCATAATGATGATACGCTCACCGGCTTTTTTTATTATATCACGAATAAGGTCGGATCCCTCAAGAACTGAAGCTTCCTGCCCTGAGGTAAGAATACGGTGACATCCCAGCTCGATAATATCTTCCAGTGCCTGGTAAGGATCTGATGTTACATCAAAGGCACGATGAAAGGTGATACTCATGGTTCCGGCTTCTTTGATAAGGGCGGCATTCCGCTCTTTATCGACAGTTCCGTCTTCATTAAGGACACCGATAACCACACCGTCAACGCCCTGTTCACGGCAGTATCTGACATCTTCAAGCATTACCTTAAACTCTGTATCCGTATAACAGAAATCACCGGAACGGGGACGGATTATGACATGGAGTCCCAGTCCTACAGCTTCTCTTGTTATCTTTATGGTTCCTGCACTGGGTGTAGTACCCCCGCCGAAAAGGTTTTCACACAGTTCGACTCTATCGGCTCCCGCCTTATCTGCAATGACAGCAGATTCTGCTGAGTCAAGACAGACTTCAAGTTTATAATTCATAAATTACTCCTTAAGGGCTCCCTCGCCGAAACCTTTAATTATCATATTGTGTGCTCCGATATAGAACATAATCATGGGAAGAGTGCCGATTGTCAGAGCGGCAAACTGCATTCCGTAATCCTGATTAAGACGTCCGGCAAAGGAATTGATGGAAACCGGAAGGCTCCTCATATGATCACCGGATGTCAGAATAAAGACTAATACAAACTCATTCCAGTTTCTCAAAAAAGAGAGAATGGCAATGGTGGCTACTACGGGTGTAGAAAGTACAAGTATGATGCGCCAGAATATCTGAAGATAGTTGGCCCCGTCGATAATGGCCGCCTCGATCAGTGAATCGGGAATCCCCTTGATATAAGAACTGGCCAGCAGAATAGCCATAGGCAGTCCGAAGGTAATGTAGGGAAGTATAACCCCGATCCTGGTATTATACAGACCGATTCTTGTCTCCATAATAAAAAGGGGTGCTATAACAGAATTGACAGTAACCAACAGCCCCAGAGTAAAGATGGAAAAATAAACTTTCGAACTTTTATACCCGAACTTTGTCAGGGAAAAAGAGGCCGCAACAGCCAGAAAGACTGTCAGTGCCGTTGAGATGCCGGCATAGATGACAGAGTTGATAAAAGAGCTACCCATATGTCCTATGTTCCAGGCCTTCAGATAATTCTGCACTGTAGGCTCTTTTGGTAGAGACATGGGGTAGAGCATTATTTCTCCCTGTAGCTTGAAGGATGAATAAAGCATCCAGACAAGAGGAAGAAGGGTCATCATTGTAAAGAGAATCAGAAAAACCTGAGCAAAGATTTTCCATCCCCTGGGGATTTCATTAAGTGTATCCATTACTTCAGGCTCCTAATCAAATTTCTTTTGAAATTGACCGTATAAGGCACGGCCCAGACTTATAAGTCCGACACTGAGAATTACAATTACCAGAGAAACAGCAGAACCATATCCGTAATTGTTGTAGGTAAAAGTATGTTTGTAGAGGTAGATGGACATCACATTTGTATAATCCACCGGACCTCCTCCTGTCATGGCAAAGACAAGGTCAAAGCTCTTCAGACTTCCTGAAATAGCAAAGATTGAACTTGTGAAAATAACATTGGCTAGAGCAGGAAGAACAATTCGCCAGAGAATTACAGACTCGCTGGCACCATCCATTTTCGCCGCCTCCAGTGATGACTTCGGAATACGCTGCATATTGGCCAGAAACATGACCATATAGAGGCTTGTGTGCATCCACAGAAGAACAAAAAGGAGGGGAACCATGGCAAAATAGGGACTCTCGGAAATCCTCATGACATAGTCCGGATTTCCTGTCAGCCATTTCACAAAGTAGGTGTAAATACCTACAGGAGAAAAAATGCGGTTCCACAATAGGGCAACCACAACCGATGAAATGGTGATGGGCATAAAGATCATCATCTCATAAAACTTAAAACCCTTTACGAATTTTCTGTAAAGGACATAAGCCAGAATAATGCCCAGGGGAATCTGCCCCAAAACGGAGATCAGCATGATCTGGACATTGTTCCATAGAGCCCGGAGGAATCCGGGATCGGCAAACAATTTTACATAATTCCCCAATCCTATGAATCCCACCATCTGGAAGTTCTTCCACTTTGTCAGTGAAAGAACCGAGCTCATTCCGATAGGAAAGAGAATGATAGAAAGATAGAGAATCAAAGCCGGTAATAGTAACAAATAGTAACTGAATCTTTTATAGGAACTTTCTACCATTATCTCAATACCCTTATTTCATTCGGTTAGAATCGTTTTCTACAACCCATGCTTCGTAGCGTTCTGCAACTTCAGCGGGAGTAATATTACCGAACATCATGGCCTGAATATCAGGATTAAGAAGACCCATGCCCTCTCCGTCCATTTTGGAATCAATAACATAACCCATGGGATGATCCTGCTGGAACTGGGCGTATTTCATCTGAAGACCGGGCAGATCCATACCGGAGTAATCCAGTTTGAATGTGGGAATTTCGCCGGTGCTCAGTCTGATTTCAGAACCCTCTTTACCGGTGTAGTAAGCGATAAAGTCAAAGGCTGCCTGACCTTCTGGAGTACCGGAAAGTTTAGAGTTGATACCGAAACCTTCAGACAGTACAGCTGCACTTGAATTGGGTGATACTTCTCCGGGGAGTGCGGGGAATACGATCATTTCGATAGCATCCTGCTGTTCCTGAGGAAGAGATGTAACCATTGCGGAAGTTCTCCATCCGGCATCAATCAGGTATACAGATTTCTGCTGATAGAATTCCTGGTCCGCTTCGGTGTTGGACATCTGGTTAACACCGGGGGAGAAAACATTTTTCTCTACCATTTCGCTGACAAATCCAAGAGATTTTACAAAGGGAGGTTCTGTGAAACTTGCATCACCAACCATGGCTTTGCTGAACCACTCTTTTCCGCCCATTCTGTCTACAAAGGCACTTAAGAGCCAGGAGTTTACGACCCACTGATCTTTGTTACCCATGGAAACGGGGTAGTAACCGGCTGCACGGATTGGTTCTACCTGAGCTAGAAGTTCTTCATAAGTTTCAGGTATATCCAGTCCGAGTTCGTCAAGGAGAGTTGTGTTCACATACATTGAGTGACAAACTGCCATTGAAGGAGCAATTGTATAGATCTCACCATTGGGGCCCTGTGCTTCCCAGGTAGCGGCACTGAACTGATTTTTAAAATCATCAGTCAGATACTCATTCAGATCCATTGCATTTCCTGTCTCGGTTACATAGGCTGTTCTCTTTCCGATATATGTGGTGAAAACATCGGGTAGTTCACGGGAAGCAACCATAGCCTGAAATTTCTGGTGAAAGGCTTCACCTGTTGCATATTCATGCTGGAAGGTGATATCGGGTCTGCTTGCTTCAAAGGCGGCCTGCATTTCTACATACCCAGCCTGCTGTGGGTTGGCAGGATCGATCTGCAGATAAGTTGAAAGTACAATACCTTCATCCGCGGTTTCCTGAGCTCCTGAAGCAAAAACAGAAGTTCCGAAAGCAAGCAAAAAAACTGCTGTTAAAAGAACAGCTTTTGACAGTGATTTGATCATTGAGATTCTCCTTAAAATCTATCGACACCCTGAGAGTGTCGATGACAGTTTGATAAGACCCTAGGGTCTTAAGATTACGAATTTCCAGATAGAGATTCCCCTCAAGAGGGTCTCTTCTTTAATTCATTCATTGAATTTAATAATTACAGTGAATGGGAAAATTGTCAACTGATTATTGAAAAGAAGAGTAATTAACTATAATAGAATAGTTTAAACAAAAACACATTTGGCATCAAGAACTTTCCAGTCCTCTCCATTCCACACAATCGGGTTGATATCCAGTTGTGCACCGTCCTCTGCTGCCGCAGAAGCAAGATCTGAAAATTTAACAATTATATCTTTCAAAGATTCCCGGTCCATATTGCTTCCACGAAAACCGGAAAGAACCGGTGCTATGGTGAGCTCTGAAATAATATGTTCTGCATCCTTAAGTGTACAGGGAGCGAGGCAGAAAGAGACATCCTTATAGAGCTCGGTCATAACACCTCCTGCACCGATCATCACGGCTGGACCGAATGAGGGATCATTAAGGGCTCCCAGGATAAACTCAATCCCCCTTATGGCCTCCATATGATAGATCAGAAAATTCTCTCCCGGAAACTTATTCCGCATTTCTCTGAGGACCGATACAAGATCATTACGCCCGACTCCCAGCTTCACACCCCCCACATCGGACTTGTGAAGAACATCAGGAGAACAAAGTTTCACCGCAAAGGGCTCCTTCAGATCTGATGGAAGAAAAGAGAGAGATTCCAGAGCCTTATCCTCTACATTTTTTTTAAACAGATATTGAGGCGGTACCGGAAGTCCTGCAGATCTGAAAAGCTCCTTGGTTTCCCATTCATCCGCCTTGTTCTCTATCCGGAGATTACTGCGCCAGCTGCTGAAAAGTTCTTTCATATTCATCTATTTATCCTCAAGATCCTTGAGTACACGCTGCCTTTCAACAAGAAAACGGGCAGCCCGGATGACTCTATTAATAGAAGGATAGCCGGCAACTCCCTCTCTGTAGAAGCGTCTCAGATATTCATCTGTAAATGGACCGTACTGGGTGAACACCAGAACAGGCTTTGGTGCTTCTCTGATTAGTGCAGACATTGCGGGGAGAAGATTCTCAGAAATGGTAGGTGGTGCAAAAAAAGCCACACAGATAATAATATCCACACCTTCATCATCCATAAGAGCCTTAAGTGTTTCAAGAAACATCTCATCCGTAGCACCTGCTGTAAGATCAACCGGGTTATGACAGGAGGCATATGGAAAAGTTTTCTCTTTAATCCTCTTCTGAGTTATTTCAGAGATTTCCGCCATACAGAGCGAGGCACGTCTGTCAGGGCTGTCTATATAATCACTGCACATAACGCCAAATCCCCCGGCGGGAGTTATAACTGCAACCCGATTTCCCTGTGCAGGTCTCACCATGGAGAGTACTTTTGAAGCATCACAGAGTTCTTCATCATCCATGGCACGCTGAACACCGTACTGCCTGAGAGCACCGCTGACAACCTTGTCTGATCCGGCCAGGCGTCCCGTATGAGAACTGACCGCCGAAGCCCCTGCCTGGGTACGACCGGCCTTGAGAAGTACCACAGGTTTACTGCGAGCCACATCTCTTGCATCCTCCAGAAAACTCCTGCCCCTTTCTATACTCTCCACATAGAGAGCAATACAGTCAGTATCCGGATCATTTCCGAACCAGGGGAGAAAATCGGCTTCACTCAGATCCACTTTATTCCCGATTCCCACAAAGGCCCTCATTCCAAAACCGCTGTTGCTTGCCAGCCCCAGAGACTCGACTCCAACCGAACCGCTCTGAGTGATGAAAGCGACACCTCCACCCTCAGAGAGAGCCTGATCTCCATGTTCAACAAAGATAGTATCAAGATTACTGGAAGGGACAAAGACGCCAAGGGAGTTGGGACCCAGGATTCTACAGCCGTATTTCTCAGGCAGAACCCGGAGTCTGGTTTCCAGAGCCTTACCCTCATCTCCTGTCTCGGCGAATCCTCCGGCAATAATAACGATATTGGCGCAGCCTTTCAGGGCACAGGCCTCGGCAGCTTCCACGGCCGCCGCGGCATTGATAGTCACAATGGCCAGATCCAGATTCCCGGGAAGTTCAGAGGGAGAATTGAGAGCCCTGTGAGTACCTACCCGCTCCTGTTTAGTATTAACAGGATAGAGGACGGCTGAAGAGCTCAACAGAGTTTTATAAATGATATGACCGATGCGTCCCGGAGTATCACTGGCTCCAATAATCGCAATATGCCGGGGATTCAAAAGTCTCTGAATCGAATCCTCGGGATTGATATCCCTCTCCATGTCGGCTCCTTAGGGATTAAATGAAGTGTGAAGCTCCAGAGCTCCTCCGGCAACTGTCCCTGTCGTGGGATAATCAGCTGAAAAGAGAGGTGAGTAAAAAGCCTTTATACCGGGCATCCAGTTTACTTTATCCCCGGCTATCTGCCATCCAGCTGAAATACTGAATAATGGTCCCATGGCAAAGAAAGACTCCCCTGGATTATTTTTATCTGATTCAAAATCCGGTCCATAGTGAAAGGAGAGACCCATTCCCGCCCCTACAACTGCATGAGAATCGCCGGCAGATCCAAAGTGCCGTTCGTATGTGATCTGTGGTTCAAACTGGAGCATCTTGAATGCGGCTCCGAATAGTATAGGACGGGCCACCGGAATATTCAGGGCCAGCTGATCCCGATCTCCCATAGGAAAACGGACATCAAAATAGATATCCATAATGGGACCGCCCTTCACACCCGCAGGCGATCCGACACACATCCTCATATCGTCATAACGTCCCCCCATCACCAGATGGAGACCGTAGCTAACAGGTCTGTCCTGGGCAGAAACAGATGCAATTACAAGTAGAATCATACATAATAATAAAACAGACTTCTTCATTTTCCGAACCTCTTTAATCCTTTATATCTGAAGTATAGTACATTGATACAGCAGCTATCACATACTGATTTATTATTGGATCTGATTCAGGATTTTAAAGTTCTTCTTATTGTTTTTATATAGCCGCTTGAAGACCAGAAAGTTACGGTCGTGGACTGCTCTGGTTTCAGCATCAGGAGTATATACGGCTTTTACAGGAATGAAGTTTTTGACCGAATCAAAGTCTTTAATATTTCCTAAACCGATACCACAGCAGACTGCCGCTCCAAAAGATCCAACATTCTGAGGAGCCTCAACGGTCTCTATCTGATGACCTGTTATATCGGCCATAATCTGGCAGGTCAGTGATGAAAGGGCTCCCCCTCCTACAAAGCGGACAGCATCAGAAACCGGATTTTTCTTTTCAGAGGCCTCGAGCATCCAGCGGGTATGATAGGCAATCCCCTCAAGCACTGCACGGATCAATTTCCGTTTCCCTGTATCCAGGCTTATATTAAAAAACATTCCACGGGCATTAGAGTCCTCAAAAGGACAGCGGTTTCCATGGAGCCAGGGTGTGAAGAGAACTCCCCCCGAACCTGCAGGACTGTCTTTTATACTTTCACACATATGGTCATAGAGACTCTGACTCACAGCTTCGGGACCATCGGTTACTTTTTGCTTATTCATGTAGATGTTGATTGCATCCAGAGCCAGATGGTTCTTCACCCACTCCAGACACTTCCCTGATGTTTCAAGCTCACCGAAATAGTTAAAGTGTCCCTCTACGGCACCCGTAACTGAGGCAATCATATGATTAATATCAATAACTCTCTTATCAACAACAGTAGAAACCCAACCGGATGTTCCCGAATATATATGTGTATCACCTTTGCTCACAGATCCGGAACCGACACCGATCAATGAGGCATCTCCCCCGCCTCCGAAGACCTGACAATCAACACTGAGCCCCAGCTCTCCGGCAGCCGAAGCGCTCAGAGTTCCCACAAGATCTGTAGATCTGATAACCTCGGGCATATGAGTGATATCCACACCGTAAGTTCGGCAAAGAGAAGGACTCCAGCATTTTTTTCCTTTTCTGGAGTCATAGAGGAATGTTGCAAAGGCTGAATCTTCGGTCATGATAAAACGGTCTGTGCTGCGGGCAATCAGATATTCCTTTACATCCAGCCATTTATGAGTCTTTGCAAAGATTTCAGGCTCATTTTTCTGAACCCATTTATATTTCCAGAGGGGATCTTTAACACTGGCGGCAACAGCGCCTGTAATATATAGAGATTTAAAAAGTTTTCTAAGGTTAATCCCCTGAATCTGAATTCCATGCCCCACAGAGTCTGCTTTTTCTTCAGAAGCTCTCTGGTCCATATAACTCATTGCGGGGCGAATGGCATCAGCCTTCTCATCCACCAGTACAAGGCCCTGCATCTGGGAGCAGAATGAAATACCTTTTATATTATCTGCAGTGATTCGGGATTTATTCAGCACATCCCTTGTAGTATTGATAAGGCCCTGCCACCACTCTTCGGGATTCTGCTCGACTCCCCCGTTTTCAAGGATTGTAAGCTTATATTCCACCATTGAGCTCTCTATCAATCTGATGTTGTCAGAGATCTCAAAGAGACAGGTTTTATTTCCTGTTGTACCTATATCATAGGTAATAACATATGCTTTAGCTGGCATCATGACCTTCCTGAATATGAAACAGACTTCACGAGTGAGTAATCACTCATTTATTTAGTATTCTAACAGATATCACATGCTTTGCAAGCTAAAAAATAAAGGATGTCAGGATTTGACGGAGAAGGCTCGAGAGATGAATTTCATCATTTCCTGAATGATAAGCTCATCATTATCAAATACATCTTCACCGACGTAAATCTTCATACGCTCTTTGTAATATTCGCTGGCGTAAGAGAATTGAAGAGACATGAAAAGGTTATCCAAAGCAAAGGCAAATACTCTTACATCTATATCATCTGCAATTTTTCCGGCAATTTTTGCCTGGGAAATAACATGAGTATATGCTTCTGCTGAAACAGTTTCCATATCTGATGAAAGACGCTTGATCAATTCTGAATTACCTTCAGAAGTCATCTCATTATAGAGTTTCACTATATTTTCATTGCTTCTTGTATGACTGAGAATTGTACGGAGTATGGTCTCCAGTTTTGTTTCAAGACTCTCATCCGAGGCAACCACAGACCCCAGTACGGTCTCAAGCTGAGAGACACCGTAGTTTATCACTGTCAGGAAAAAATTTTCCTTATTTTCAAAATATTTGAATAGAGATCCTACCGAGATTCCCGCTTTTTCTGCAATCACATTAGTATTGGCATTACTGAATCCTTTAGTGGCAAATTCATCAAGAGCCACTGATATAATGCGGTCTTTTTTCTCCTGAGAGATTCTATCATAACTATCATTGTGGTATTTCATCGGCATCATTTTATATTACTCCATTGCGCTTGATCGGGCAAGTTATGTCCTGGACTGATATTGGAACCCAACTTTTTTATATTTACTTATTATGAATTCTTTTTTTTAACTTGTCTGTATCAGAATATATGCTATAATCCAGAAAGTGAGTAGCCGCTCACCATGCTTTTTTAACAAAGATAATTACCTGAAGGAGACACAATATGAGTAATGGATTTGCAATATCCGAATATCACGATGCAGAAGCAGTTATTAAGGATTTGAATGCACTGATTTCACAGCCCATCAGAACCCTCAAGAAAGAAGCACTGGAAAAATATCTGGAGTATTTTGAAAATAATTGTCAGAAATCCAAGGCCATGCTTGAAGAAGCTAAAGAAGTTATCAAGGGTGGCGTACAGCACAATCTAGCCTTCAACTATCCCTTTCCCCTGGCATTTGAAAAAGCTGAAGGCGCTACACTTACAGACATTGACGGAAACGAGTATATCGACTTCCTTCAGGCAGGAGGCCCCACAGTTCTCGGCAGCAACCCTGAAGTCATAAGAAACAAGGTTATTGAAGTTCTTAATACATGCGGACCAGTCACAGGACTATTCCACGAATATGAAATGAAACTGGCAAAAATGATTGTAAAACACTACCCCGGTGTTGATAAATTCAGAATGCTCGGTTCGGGAACAGAAGCCTGTATGGCGTCTATTCGCGTAGCGAGACTGGCCACTAAAAAGAAAAATATTGTCAAAATGGGCGGCGCTTATCACGGATGGAGCGATCAACTTTCCTATGGAAACAGAATCCCCGGTGTCGGTGGTCTGGAATCTCATGGTATCCCCGCTAACTGCTATAAATACACACAGGAAGCCTACCCCGGCGATATCAAGGCTCTTAAAAGAGTACTGATACGTAACCAGCTGAGAGGTGGAACAGCCTGTGTCATTCTCGAACCCATCGGTCCCGAGAGCGGAACACGTCCTCTTCCCAAAGAGTACCCCGCACAGGTAAGAAAACTCTGTGACAAGTTCGGTGCACTCCTGATTTTTGATGAAGTTGTAACAGGATTCCGACTTGGAATGAGCGGAGCTCAGGGATACTTCGGTGTAACTCCCGACCTCACGATATTCGGAAAGGTTGTTGCCGGAGGTTACCCCTCTGCCGGCGGACTTGGTGGAAAAGATGAATACATTGAATTCCTCGCCGGAGGAGTCGGCGGTAAAAAAGGTAAGAAAGCCCATGTTGGTGGAACAATGGCAGCTAACCCCATAAGTTCTGCAGCCGGATACTACACTCTTTTGGAAATGGAAAAAACCAACGCTCCTGAAGTAGCAGGAAAAGCCGGAGACAGACTGACCAAAGGTCTGCAGGAACTGATTAAAAAATATGACCTCCCCTTTGTTGCCTACAACCAGGGTTCCATCTGCCATCTTGAAACAGTGGGAACCATGCTTTTTGACATTAATCTTATGCGTTTCTGGGAGATTCCAGCCAAGCTGAAGGAAATCCACAAACGAAAAGACGTTATGACCCATATGGGTGCAGCCTACATGGCAGAAGGAATTGTGACTCTGGCAGGAAGCCGTATGTACACATCAGCGGTCTGTACTGACAAAGTCATTGATGACGCCCTTGTCCGTTTTGAACGCGTATTCAAGAATATTGAAGGCGTTTCGGCGTAACAGGAGATTATTATGACATTACAGAAAGCAAGAGAGATCGTATGCGACGCTGGTCTCAAACTTGTAAAAGAGGGTCTAGTGGCCCGAACCTGGGGTAATATCAGCTGCCGGGTGGATGACAACAGTTTTGTAATTACCCCCAGCGGACGGAGCTATGATGAACTGACACCCGACGATATTGTTCAGGTCCAGATTCATGACCTGAAATGGTCAGGTTCCATCAAGCCTTCATCAGAAAAAGGACTTCATGCAGAGGTCTACATATTGAATCCTGACAGTACTGCTGTTATCCACACCCATCAGCAAAATGCTTCGGTTGTGGCAGCAGCAAGAAAAGAGATTCCTCTGATCAGTGATGAGATGGGACAGATCATCGGAGCCCGTATACCCTGTGCAGGCTATGGTCTTCCCGGAACCAAAAAACTGAAAACTGCATCCGCCGCTGCTCTCAGGGAGAGCGGAAGCAAGGCGGCTCTCATGGCTAACCATGGTGCAGTCTGCTGGGGAACAGATATGGATGATGCCTTTCTGGTAGCCACTACCCTTGAAAAAGTGTGTGCCCAGTTTGTTGAACAGGAATACAAAAAGCTCTCTGGTGAAAAAGAATTTTCCCAGGAGAAAATGCATGACTATTATTTGAGTAAAATTGCAAAAGGAGCCGCCCGATGATAAATGTTAAAGCTAAAAGTCTAATCTGCAGTACAGCTCTCATACTTCTCAAAGAGGGCTTTATAGCCAAAGACGGCTGCCTCAGCATCAGAGAAGGCATGACCCTCTATATAACCCCCGAGGCAGCGGACCTTTCCTCTCTCAAAATAGAAAATATCGTTGAAATAAACATAGAAAGCGGAAAGACAAAGAACGGTAAAAAAGCAAATAAAGGGATGCCCCGACACCTCAGCCTTTACAGAAACAGGGAAGATATCAATGCGGTTATTAACTGTACATCTCCTTCAGTACTCTGTTTATCAAAAGCGGGTGAAGTGATACGCCCCCTTCTGGATGATATGGCCCAGATAGTAGGAACATCACTGCGAACGGCTCCTGATTCTCTGAATACTGCAGGCTTAATGAAGGTTGTGAAAGCCATCAAAGGCAGGAACAGTGTTCTTATATACGGACGGGGAGCTCTATGCTGCAGCGGATCTATGGACGATGCTCATGCGATCTGTCAGGTAAGTGAAAAAGCATGTAAATCATGGATTGAATCTGCATTCCTCGGAGGCGGACATAAAATCAATTTTGTGGAATCTGCACTGATGCGATTTGTATATCTCAAAAAGTATTCCAAACAGGCAGTTAATAATACCCTTAAGCCTTAAAGATTAAGTCACTGAGGTTTTAAATGGACCTAGGTGATTTCTGACATAGACCTGAGGATTTTACTCACCCTGGTAGAACAGGAGCGGAAGCAAAGCCCGAAACAGCAAAATCCCCTGAGGGATTTTGCCAAAAAAATCCGGCAGCCTACTGGAGGAAGGCCACCGGAAATATCAGTACTTTAAAAATCTTTCTTTTTAAATATTTTTTTTAGTACGACAGAGATGTACCAAAGTTGAAATCTATAAATCCGGAAGAAAAGTCATATCCTAATCTTGCCTTAAGATCGATAGAACCTATCATAAAAACAAATTCCGAACCTGCTCCGAATCGAAGAATGTCAGCAAAATTACCCACATCACGATAATCAAATGCAAAACCCACATCACCGAAAGGGTGAATTTGGAAGTTAAAACCTCCAGGTCTTTCACGGAAGGGCTGGATGGCAAGAGTATTCTGCCAGAAGAAACCTGCATTACCGCTCATTGAGGAGTTTTTAACACCCCTTAAGCTATCACCGAGGTCTTTATAAATATCATTGAAGGCTATCAGAGCCGAAGCTTTTGTATAATAGTTCAGACGCTTCCAGAAATGTTTATAGTATGCGGCACTTCCCTCAATATCTGTAATAAAGAAAATAGAATTATCTGCAGTCATAGCAGGTCGGGAAAGGTTAATAAAGTTATGGTTACCAAGAGAAAATAAATAACCATTTCTATAAGGACCATTCCAGTCCACTCTTCCATAATTGATATAGTGGTCAAGAGTAGTACTGAAAAAGTCTTCACGATTTTTATAGTTTCCACTCTCATCAGTAGCCAGATTATTTCCGTCTTCCAGGATCTGCCAGTCATACCCGTAATTAAAACCGAAGGCAGGTGTGAACTCATAGCTCCAGTCACCCTCAAGATCAAGGGTAGTAGCTAAGGAAAGGTAACTTGAGTTTTTAGTATATAGCTGGTAGTAATCACCAACTACTTCCGGATTTTCTTTTTTATTAGTTGAATAAACCTGTTCATAGGCAATATCGAAGGACCAGTTTCCTCGATCGATATTTCTAATCTCGGGATTCAGTTTCCATTTTTTAAGTTTGGTTTCTTCACCAAAGGCGATGTCGACAAATCCGTCTAAATAAAAGTCATACATGGAACCGAAAGCATTATCGTAGGTAATTTCTGCTCCAAATTCCCAACCGTTTTTACCGATCTGTGAGTCGGGAATGGGGTAGGGAATGGGAACCAGAGTCCAACCATCGGTTGTTGTTACTGTAACAACAACAGGAACATTCTCGTGTACAGCTTCAAGATCTTCAACTGTTATTTCTACTTCTGAAAAATATCTGGTATTTTTCAGATCCTTAATCTGAGTGTCCACGGCGATAGTCAGTTCTTCAGGAGTTGTGAATACCTGACCGACTTCAAAATCCAGAAACCGTCGTAGAGCTCCTTCATTTGTACGAACAGGTTCATTCTGAACTATGATGATTTCACTGATGCTTCTAAGCTGTACGTCCTCGGCAAAGACACTTGATCCGATAAAAAACAGGGCTAAAAATGCAATTATAAACTTTCTCATGCCGGAGATTGTACCACAGTGTGACAAATAGCACCAGAAAAATGTGAGCACTCACTCGCAGTTTTTTTCAAAGACTCTTTCACCATAAATCGAATCCCGAAGTAAAACAGTTTGTTGCATAGTTAAACATTTGTAAAACAAAAGCTTTCTTCTCCATAAACCCTATGTTAATCTGATCTGAATCCGGAAAATCCATAGCACACAGCTAAGGTGAAATTGATGCTGAATGTATAAAATGACTAAGGAGAATGCATTATGAAGAATAAAATAAACATAGTCCCCCTACCCCGTATCATTGAAGAGCTGCAGGGCAGCTTCATAATTGAAAATAAGACAGTAGTAAACATTTCCCCTGAAGTTTCAGCACTGCTGATGATTCCCGCCGCCGAAGAGATGGGTAGAGAGGAGGGTTCTGAAATAATACTGAAAGAGGGCTGTTCCTCTCTTGCGGATCTGATAGAAGGCTGGATAGAACCCCTGCGTTTAAAAGTCGACAAGCTCCTCCCGATTGCTGTCAAAAAAAGTAAAGAAAATATCATCATCCTGGAAATGACATCTTCTTCTGATTCAAACAATTCCCCCGAGTCATATGAAATGAAAGTGGAAAAGGAGAGGATCGTAATATCTGCTTCAAGAGCTGCCGGCTTCTTCTACGCAATACAGTCATTGATTCAAGGCATAGATGACTCAGGAGAAATAGAAGCCTGCAGGATAAAAGACAAGCCCCGTTTTCCATGGAGGGGACTCCATCTGGACTGCGGCCGTTTTTTTCAGCCCCTGGATGAAATAAAGTTATTTCTGGATTATATGGCCCTTCATAAAATGAATATTTTCCACTGGCATCTGACAGAAGATCAGGGATGGCGGCTTGAGATAAAGCAATATCCCCTGCTCACAGAGATAGGGAGTCAAAGAAAAGAAACTGTCTGGGGCCATGTCACCCTGGGCGGTAAAGAAGATGATAAAGTTCCCCACGGAGGATTCTACAGTCATGAAGATGTCAGAGGAATCGTCAGCTATGCCAGAAACAGGGGCATAATGGTTGTACCGGAAATTGATCTGCCGGGTCATAGCAGAGCAGCTATTGCGGCCTACCCCGAGCTGGGAGTTTTCGGTAGAAAAATGGATGTTTTTACCAAATGGGGAGTCTGTAAAGATATCTATAGTCCCGAGGAGAGCACCATCTCTTTTCTTGAAAATGTAATGAAAGAGGTTCTTGAATTATTCCCCTCCCCCTGGATTCATATCGGCGGCGATGAGGCTGTTAAAGATCAATGGAAACAAAGCGGCAGAGTCAGAGAGCTTCTGAAGGAACGTGGGCTCAAAGATAACCACGAAATGCAAAGCTGGTTTATTAAAAAAATAGCATCCATTCTAAAAGACAAGGGAAGAAAGATAATAGGCTGGGATGAAATAATGGAGGGCGGAGCTCCTGAAGATGCAGTTATTATGGCCTGGCGCCACGAAAAACAGGGAATCGCCGCAGCCGGCCAGGGACTGCCCGTACTGATGTGCCCCTGTCAGTGGACCTATCTCGATTACAGAGAAAAGAGGAGTCCCTTTGAACCACTTACTATAAGTACAGTGAATGAACCATTTAAAGAAGCGAATCTTAAGCACTTTTATTCCTGGAATCCCCTCCCTCCGGTACTGAATGAAGAAGAGAAAAAACTGATCATGGGCGGACAGGGACAGATATGGACAGAATATATGCCGGGATCGTCTATGCTGCAGTATATGACATGGCCCCGGGCTTCGGCACTGGCGGAAGTACTATGGAGCCCTGCTGAGAAAAGAGACTTTACTGATTTCACAAAAAGACTATCTCCCGTTCTCAGCCTGATGGACCGCAGGGGCCTGGTTTACCATTTTCAGGGAGAGCTTATTGAGGGCGGAACCCTGGATCCAGTCGAAAACGAGTGGCAGGAGCAGAGCTTTTCTATAAACCAGGAAGGGAAAACCGGACGGCTTCAGATCCTGTTGAAACGAAAAGGGTTCAGTAATTACTCTCAGATATCAGAGATCTGCCTTGAAACTGCAGAAGGCAGACTGTTTAAGGATGTACATGAAGGATATACCGGCAAATTCAACCGACTGAATGTCTACACTCTGGGGAACGGTACAGCCTTTGATTTAAAGGGTTGTCGCCTTACCATACGCAGCAGAGCCTGCTCCCAGATACCTGGAAAAGACGGTAGTAAAATCAAGACATCCAGGCTGCAGTGGTCTTTCCGGAAGAGCTGAGACATCATCCGGGGGGCTGAGAATTTTGACATTAAGCTCGTCCACGATCATAATAACAATTATTACAACTCAAAGGAACTAATTGACACATAGTGTGACATTTAATATAATGATGTCTGTATCAGTCACTCCGAGGAATAAATATGGGCAGAATCAAGGACATTCAGAGAAAAAATATCATCACTCAGGCAACACTGGTCTTTAAGGAACGGGGAATGTTCGAAACGGTAATGAATGAAATTGCCGAAAAAGCAGGCATAACCCGTAGAACAATCTACCGCCACTTTGAAACAAAAGAAGATCTGGCCTATGAAGTAATGGCGCAGATGATGGAGCAGTGGAACGAATTCCAGATTGAAATATTTAATGAGCTCCAGGGCCTTGGAATTGAGAAACTGGAGTCCTTCCTCTACCAGCTTATCCGCTATATGGAAGAGAGAAAAGACTTTATCTCCTTTGCCGGAGAGTTTGACTTCTATTTTAAAGGGAACCCGCCCCGGGATCTGAATAGCGAAATAAAAGAACACTATATTGCTATAATCCATAATTCAGAAGATCTGCTGATGAAGATTGTTAAAGAGGGACAAGCCGACGGAAGCATCCACCTGGAAGATGATCTGGAATTAACAGTCTTTACAATCAGCAACGTTCTCTGGGCCTTCGCCCAGAGAATTGGAATTATGGGTGAAGGTCTGAGGCTGGAATTCGGAATTGATCCAATTGAAATGATTTTCTGTCAACTAAAAATGTATACCCGGGTTCTTAGTACTCGTAATTCAAGTGAAGAAAACAAAGGATAATTATGTTTGATAAAATAATTAGAAAATATGTCTCCGATATAATGAACGGAGAAAATCACTCATCCTTTGCCATGTCGGCGATCACACTGGAAGACTGCAGCATTATGCCGGTATTTAAAGAAGATCTGAGTATTCCTGAAAAAGTTGAAAGTCTTCTGTCACAGATGACTCTGGAAGAAAAGATAGGGATACTCGGAGGCAGGGACAACCTGGGAATTAATGGTGTGGAACGTCTGAAGATTCCGGATATATGGTGTACCGATGCCTCCGCAGGAGTCCGCTGTTACAACAGGTCCACAGCATTTCCGGTTCCCCTTGCCATGGCGGCGACATGGTCAAAAGAGCTGAACCGCAAAACAGGTGAAGCCATCGGGGAGGAGTGCCGGGGTAAAGGAGTTTCTGTCCTTTTAGGTCCCGGGATCAATATTTACAGAGTCCCCACAAACGGTCGGAATTTCGAATATATGGGAGAAGATCCCTTTCTGGCCTCCGAACTTGTAGTTCCCTATATTCAGGGTGTTCAGAGCCGGGGTGTTATCACAACAGTCAAACATTTTGCCTGTAACAATTCGGACTATGACCGACATAGAATGAATTCCGAAGTAGATGAGCGCACTCTTCAGGAGATATATTTTCCAGCATTCAAAGCGGCTGTTCAGAAAGGGGGCAGCAAATCTGTTATGTGCTCCTATAATCCGGTGAATGGTGTTTATGCCAGTGAAAACAAAGATCTTCTGACAGGAGTCCTCAGGGAAGACTGGGGCTTTGAGGGTTTTGTTATTTCAGACTGGAACTGTGTCTACAGCTCGGAGGGTCCAGTCAAAGCAGGACTTGATCTGGAAATGCCCTACGGCAAATACATGAACAGTAAAAAACTCATTCCCCTGCTTCAGAAAGGCAGGATTACTGAAGAGATGATAGATAGTAAAATCCGGAACCTGATGAAGGCATTCTTTGAAATTGGAGCCTACAGCCGTGAACGGAAAGATCCATCATACAATGAATACGAGGCTGCCCACTCAGAGATTTCTCTACAGGGAGCTAGAGAAGCCATTGTACTCTTAAAAAACAGAGGCAATATTCTTCCTCTGAATAAAATGAAACAAAATAAAATTGTGCTTATGGGATTCAATGCCGGGGAGACAACAACATGCGGGGGCGGCTCCTGCTGTGTGAAAAGTTATGACAAGGTGAATATTTCAGATGGTATCAGATCCATGGTATCCGACTCTGTTCAGATAAACAGCATCGCTACTGAGAAGAAAAGCTACAAACTCACAGATGAGGACAGAATGCTTATATCAGATGCGGATGTGGTTCTTGTATCAGCCGGTTTCAGCAATGTGGAAGAGAGTGAATGCTGGGACAGAAGCTGGGAACTCCCCTTCCAACAGGACAGACTCATCAAGGAAGCAGCACAATTAAACTCTTCAACCATTGTTCTCCTTACAGCCGGTGGCGGTGTAGAAACTGAATCATGGATAGAGGATACGGCTGCACTGCTCCACACCTTTTATCTGGGACAGAATACTGGAACAGCAATAGCCGAAGTCCTCTTTGGAGATGTGAACCCCTCAGGAAAACTTCCTTTTACAATGGCAAAAAAATGGAATGATTTTGAGTCTACCAAGTACTATGTGAAAAAGCCGGAAGCCATATCATTCCTGCGGGTTGTAGGGCCTCAGGGTTCCAATGCCATAAGAAAACCATGGACTCTCAAATACTCAGAAAAAATGATGGTGGGATACCGGCACTTTGATACTGCCGGAGTGGAGCCGCAATTTCCCTTTGGATATGGTCTTTCCTACACAGATTTCGCCATAAGCGAAGCAATACTGTCCAAAGACTCAATCAAAAAAGGAGAGGCCTGCGAAATTTCCTTCATTGTAGAAAACAAGGGGAAAAGAGAGGGAGCCGAAGTCGTACAGCTCTATATTCACGACAGGGAAGCAAGCCTGATTCGCCCTGAAAAAGAATTAAAAGGATTTGAAAAGGTTTTTCTGGAACCAGGCGAATCCAAAAAGATTATCCTCCCTATTTTGCCAGAATATCTTGAGTTTTATAACAATGGAGCATGGAGCTCAGAAAGCGGTCAATTTACAATTCTCATTGGAAACAGCAGCAGGCAGATCGCCGCCTCTCTGGAACTGGAGCTGACTGACTGACAGTCAGTGTCCACCGGAGCAGCCGCCGCTGCTTCCGCCATAAATTCTCTTAGGATCTCTGCCTGCCTCTTCATAAAGGGTATTAACCATACCCTCAATTTCTGCAGGATCAATACCTATTTCAGAGAAGCTCATATAAAACTGCTCGTCATTTTCGATGTTCAGTTCCTGTACAAAATAAGAGGGATGTATCTGATAGACCTGAATAATATCGACGAGGCTGTTATCTTCACGGATCTTCTGAGGTCCCCAGAGAAGACGTTCGACCCTCTTTTCCAGGCCGGATTCGGCTTTCCAGGTAAACTGCTTAGTTACCGTTGTGACTGCAAGAACCATAGTAAAGATCAGCACTGTTCCACCGAGAATAATCCAGGCAGACATTTTTTTCCCGGAGGGACGTGAGTAATATAGTGTATCTTCAACTGGGCAGACATTCACACATTCCGAGCAGCTGATACACTCGGCAGATTTCATTACATCCACAGAAGCTACATCGAGTCCCATAGGACATGCCTTATTGCATTTCATGCAGTTAATACAACTTGAATCATCCCTCTTAATTCTGGAGAAACCAATCTTTGAAGGTATCGCCAGAAAGGCTCCCATAGGGCAGAGATAGCGGCAGAACGGTCTGTCCTGCAGCAGAGAGCCAAGCAATGAAAGGATAAGAATAATTGTTCCAATCAGATATTCAGAGAACAGCTCATCCGAACCCAGATGATGATAGGCAACCCAGGGATCAAAGGGGCGTATAGCCAGGGCCAGAGTCTTCCCGGCCAGAGCTATAAAAGAAAAAAGGACTATATATTTGAAGAACCTCAGGATACGGGTAAGTCGAAGACCGAACTCAAATCTTCTTTTGAATACTCCCCTTCCCGCCTGGCCGAAGAGTTCCTGCAGGAATCCCAGAGGACAGATATTACCGCAGAATGATCTACGGAATATAAGACCCGTTGCGATAGAAGAAAAAAGTAGAATAAAACTGCTCAATCCTATGCGTTTGAGAAAACTCTGATAACGGATAAGTGCCCAGGCGGATTCAAGAGTACCGAAAGGACAGAAGGCATCGATAGAAGGATACAGTTTTATAATCTGATGGAGTCTTCCCATCACAGTGATAAATACAAGTATTGATAATAATATGGTCCAGCGGAGGACCCTGAGTGTTATAGATTTTTTCATATGTATGGATATTACTATGAGTTTCAGAAATTGCATAGTACTTTACTAATCATTTATTCATTATACATTACTGATTTTATATTATATAAATAAAGAGATGATTCCCTAAAAAAGAGATCTGGAAAAAACCTTTTATACCCCCCGGATCAGGTCTGACTGGGATTATTGAGTTTCAAAAAAACTGGACTCCTGCTATGGTGAAGATATGATAAATACAATTCTCAGCATTCTCCCTGTCCTCCTTTTTTTCATCCTGGGTTTTATACTCAAGCAGAAAAACTTCCTGAAGGCAGGCAGCAGTGCCGACATCAAGAAGATCGTATCAAACCTGGCTCTCCCTGCCCTCCTTTTCCAGGCTTTTGCCTCCATTGAACTTGAATACCGTTTTCTATTTCTTATTATTCTCATTTTTTTACTATGCACAGCCATGCTCTTTATTGGTCGGCTCAGTGCCGGAATACTGAACATAAAAAGTCCCTACTGGACCTATATGATGGGCGGCTTTGAAATGGGAATGATGGGTTATGCCCTCTTTCTCTCCATCTACGGATCTGAACATCTGTCAAAGATTGCGTTGATGGATCTGGGGCAGGTTCTCTTTGTTTTTTTTGTACTGATGGCTCTTCTGATCAGGGAACGGGAGGGCAGCAGTTCTGCCGCCGAACTTCTTAAATCCTTTATATCCTCCCCCGTAATCCTTGCGATCTTTGCCGGTTTATTAACATCTTTTCTAAAGACTGTTATCACTCCAAATGCACTGACAGACAGCCTTGGAGAGTTCCTGAAACTGCTGGGAAACCTGACAGTCCCCCTGATCTCACTGATGATCGGTTACGAACTGAGATTTAAAAAGAAAGGGATGGCCCTGGCACTTAAGACAATAGCCGTCCGCAAGTTTTTCCTTTTGATCCTTGCCCTATTGATGAACCGCTTTTTTATCAGAGGATTTCTGAATCTGGATAAGATTTATGAAATGGCCCTGCTCACCATGTTCATGCTGCCCCCACCCTTTGTGATCTCCATCTATATGAAGCAGGAAGACAGAGAAAACCTGGATTATGTAAACAATACTCTTTCCCTCAGCACAGTGGTTTCAGTAGTGATAATCATCGGACTTGCTGTGGTTAATGCTTGAGAACTCGTAATATCATCTTAATTGAGATATTTATAAGTATACGTTTCCAGATTAGATGGGTTAGAATGATATCAATGACGTCAATGCATTCATTGATGTCACATGAAGGAGATTATGTTGGCATCCATGACAATTAGAAATATCGATGAACAACTCAAACACTCCCTGCGTATACAGGCCGCCGCACATGGATGGTCCATGGAAGAAGAGGTACGGCAGATTCTACATAAAGCCATAACAACAAAGGAAAAAGCTGAAGAGCCTCTTGGAACAAGAATCCATAAATTATTCATGGAAGCCGGAGGCCTTGATCTTGGAACAATTTCCAGAACTGATATGCCCCGTATAGTTGAACTGCCTGATGGTCATTCTTGATACCAATGTTCTGTCAGAACTGATGAAAAACAATCCGGAAGGGAATGTTATTCGATGGATGGACGAAAAGAATATTGAAGATGTCTATATCAGTTCTATCACGGTTGCTGAAATTCTCTTTGGAATAGGATCACTGCCTTCAGGCAGAAGAAAAACAATGCTGACGGAGTCAGCTGCTAGACTGTTCGATGAAATATTCCTGCATAGGATTCTATCTTTTGATTCCATTTCTGCAATATACTATGCAAAAATTCTTATTCTGAGAAATACCATGGGATCACCCATACAAATGGCAGATGCTGAAATTGCAGCTATATGTCTGGCCAACAGTGCTGCATTAGCAACAAGGAATACTAAAGATTTTATTGACACAGGAGTAATGCTGATCAATCCCTGGAATAGTCCTGAGTGAAGGACAGAGAATGAACCATAAAGAACTGGACATACTGACCCTCAAAAGTCTTTTTGGTATTTACTGCAGAAAAAACCATGGCCCTGAAAAGGGAGTGCTCTGCAGCGCCTGCCAATCTGAACTGGAATATGCTGTACATAAGACCAAAATCTGCCCGGAAAAAGATAGGGGTATGACCTGTTCAGAGTGCAGGGTACACTGTTTTGAGCCCGAACACAGGGAGAGGATCAGGGAAATCATGCGCTTTGCCGGTCCCAGACTGATTTGGTCCCGTCCATTGCTGTCTATGCGTTATGTTTATATAAAGCTCCATTCCCGAAGGATAATTAAGAATCTGACTTGACCTCCCGGTAAAATGAAGAAATAATAAAAGCTATTCCAGACCAGAGGTGAAAGATGAGAAGAATCTAGAGTAGAGACCAACAGCCAAAAGCGGTGGAGCACCCTCTATCTCAACGATTTTTCTGCTCCGGATATTATTATCTGGAGGTCCCATGACCCAAATAAACCTTAATAATCTTAATGTATTCTACTCCCAGACGCTTATAGAAAATTTGACTCTCACATTTCCCGGGGGATGGACTGGTATCAGCGGTCCCAATGGTTGTGGAAAGACAAGTCTGATTCACTGCCTCATTGCTGACTTAAGAGGGAGTGCGGAGACTTCTATGCCTCATCAGCTTCAATGGAACGGTACAATCACCGGCCCCTCCTCTCTCTGTTACCTGCCTCAACTCCCGGAACCGGATATGGAAGCCCTCAATGATTTCTTCTACAGTGGAGATAATGACCACGGTCGTATTTCATCCCTTCTGGAGCTCAAAGAAGAGTGGCTGTACAGGCCTGATGAAATAAGCCAGGGGCAGAAAAGACGACTGCAGCTTGCCCTGGCGCTTGCGGAAAACCCGGAAATACTGATTCTTGATGAACCGGAAAACCATCTGGACCAAGCGGGTCGGGAACTGGTAATCAATACACTGCGCCAATATGAAGGAATCGGAATCATCATCGGTCACAGCCGGAATATCATGAACAGCCTCTGTACATCCACCCTTCTGATCTATCAGAAACGATGGCATTTCTATCAGCACGGGCTCACAGAATCCCTGTCTCTTTACAAGGCCGAAGAGAAGAGTATCAGAAAGCAGAGGGAGATGTTGAAATTTGATATAAACAGACAGACAAAACAGCTCAATAATTATGTAAGACAATCTGCCAAAGCAGAAAGAGCCTTATCCAAGAAAGGTCTCGGCAGGCATGATCATGATAAAAAATCCGCCATAGACCTTGCCAGATTAAGCGGGGCCGACAAGGCCTCTTCCTCTAAGGTATCCCTCCAGAAAAAAGTAATCAGCTCAAGTACTGCAGTGCTGGGAGATCTTCAACAGGACAGGAGATGGAAGATGGGTCTTACCATTCTGGGAATAAAAAGCAGAAGAGACAGGCTTATCCATATTCCATCGGGAAACTATCCATTATATGAAAACTTTTCTCTGGATCTGCCTGAACTGTCAATTCTTGCTGATGATTTTATTGTACTGAGAGGAGCTAACGGAACAGGTAAAACGGGAATACTCAACCTGATTCATCAGCGGATTGATCCTGCAGTCCCCCTGGGATGGATTCCACAGGAACTGACCGGGGAAGAGAAAGAAGCACTTCTTAATAAATATCAGCAGTTGGATCAGAGAGAAAAAGCCGATGTGATGGCCTACTTCTCCCGAATGGGATCGGATCCGATACAATGGATTCAGCAGCAAAAAGGAAGCCCCGGAGAATACAGAAAGCTTCTTATGGCAATGATTTTTCTCTGTGAAACAGAACTGTTGATTCTTGATGAACCGGCAAATCATCTGGATATCTTCACCATTGAAGTAATAGAAGAGGCCTTGAAGACTTACAGGGGGGCTGTAATAATGGTCAGTCATGAAAAAGAGTTCTGCAGCTCCATGATTAACAGAGTGTGGAGTGTAAACTCAGGGCGGCTGTTTCTTTCAGAAACTTAACTCGTAAAAAAGGCTGTCCTCCATCGAAGACAGCCTGATTTATGTATCTGATAAAAATCAGATCTCTCTGACATCTACAATACGCTCGATTAAGGGCTGAACTGCTGAAATCACCTCTTTTTCACTCAGGTTCTTAACCTTTATAATTGCATAGCGATTTGTAGCATTCTCACCCAGCATATTTCCGAAAGAGACAATATCACCCCCTGCCTTGGCAATTGCTGTAGCCAGGTCCGCCAGTTCTCCACGTTTCTCAGGCATCAATGCCGTAAGTCGGATACCCTTCTCACGTGCTCCGAAAAGCTCTACAAAAACACGAAACAGATCAGATTCTGTAATAATCCCGATTAGAAGACCGTTTTCGATAATCGGAAGACCGCCGATATTATTATCAGCAAGAATACGTGCGGCATCTTCCAGGGGAGTATCAGGACCTATGGTGATAACATCTTTTGTCATTACTGAATGAACTTTCAGTTTGGACATAAGGTTATGGATCTCATAAACATCCAATGATGTAGCAGGAGACGGAGAGGCGTAAAGTATATCCTTCTCGGTAATAATCCCTATAAGGTGATCATTCTTATCAATAACAGGAAGCCTATGTATACTTTCCTTTTTCATTTTGTCTCTGGCTTCAGAAACAGGTGTATCCGGAGAGATTGTCACAGGATTCTTGGTCATTCTATTAGATACTTGCATTATTTTGCCTCCTCAGCAGCAAAGCATATCAGTCCCGTATTGGGGGCCTTCATAATTTGAATTTTAAGGGCAAAGCAGGTAGTTGGCAATTTATTTAAATAAAAAAACCGCAGACCCGGCGCGTATCGGATCTGCGGTATGAAAAAGGTAAATCCATCAAAGGGATTATTTCCAGTGTTTCTCCATTCTGGCACGGAGAGAAGCCTTGTAAGCTTCCCAGTCTGTAATGGGTTCGGCAGCAAGACCCTCATCACAGGCAGCCTTGGCAACTGCGACTGCTTCCCACTCTATTACACGGGGGTCGAAGGGTTTGGGAACCACATATTCTTTACCGAAAACAAAGTCCCGGCCATAGGCATCACGAACTTCCTGAGGAACAGGCTCTTTGGCAAGTGCAGCCAGTGCTTTGGCAGCCGCCATCTTCATTCCTTCGGAGATCATTTTAGATTTCACATCCATGGCTCCTCTGAAAATAAAGGGGAATCCAAGAACATTGTTAACCTGGTTTGGATAATCACTGCGCCCCGTACCGATGATAATATCATCCCTTGTGGCCAGAGCCAGTTCGGGTCTGATCTCAGGATTGGGGTTGGCCATAGCAAAGATAACAGGATCGTTGGCCATTGTCTTAAGCATATCGGCAGTCAGACAGTCGGCTACAGACAGACCGATAAATACATCGGCTCCATCAACAGCCTCGGCAAGGCTCCGTTTTTCTGTATCTGCAAGGAACTCTACTTTTTCAGGGGTGACTCTTTCGGTTCTTCCCTTATAAAGAACTCCCTTTGAATCAAGAAGAAGAAGATTTTCCCTCTTCACTCCTGCGGCGAGAAACATCCTGCTGCAGCTGATACCGGCTGCACCGGCTCCATTGACTACAACCTTCAGTTCACCCATTTTTTTACCCGTAATTTCGGCAGCATTCATCATACCTGCAGTAGCAATAATTGCAGTACCATGCTGGTCATCATGAAAGATAGGAATATCACACTCTTTAATCAGAGTCTGTTCAATTTCGAAACATTCCGGAGCACCGATATCTTCAAGGTTTATACCTCCGAAGGTGGGCTGCATCATTTTAACTGCTTCGATGATCTTCTTGGGGTCCTTGCAATCCAGCTCGATATCAAATACATCGATATCTGCAAATCTTTTAAAAAGAACACCCTTACCTTCCATTACAGGTTTGGAAGCCAGAGCACCTTTGTCACCGAGACCGAGAATGGCAGTACCGTTTGTAATAACCCCGACCAGGTTTCCCTTACCGGTGTATTTATAGGCATCCTTGGGATTAGCGGCAATCTCAAGTACAGGGTGAGCTACTCCGGGGGAGTATGCCAGTGTTAAATCATCTGCGGTAGCACAGGGTTTGGAAGCAATAACTTCCAGCTTTCCGGGCTGACCTCCCCGGGTATGGTATTCCAGGGCTCTTTTCTTCATATCATCCATAGTCTATATCATCCTTATTGAGTGTTATTGTGATTTAAGCCTCAGGCATCCCAGGCAAATTTAAAATCCATATTCCAGCGGTCTCTGAGTTCGCTCATCTGATTCTGAAGAACCTTGGGAACAGGACAGCCATGATCTTTTCTATATTCCCATGCCACCTGTTCTTTTTCACCGGCAGTATAGATTCTTTCCTGACCGGGAGCTTTCTTAGAAGCTCTTAGCCCTCTCATGATAGAACCGGCAATGGCTCTGAATACTGTCTCACCCATAAAGGCTTCTGTATTGATGGCAATAAAGAAATGTCCCAGTGGATAGGGAATCTTGTTTCCGTCGGCATCAAAACCGTTCAGGTCTTTCATAAACTTTCCATCCTGCAGTGCTGAGGAGAGAACTTCAACTACCGTTGCATATCCGAATCCCTTGAATCCGGCAGTCTCTTCACCGATTCCTCCCAGGGGTGCCAGAGCGGCTTTACCCTTGGTCAGGTCAATAAGAACCTGCTGTGTATCGGTTCTTGTTTCTCCGTTTTCATCAATAACCCATCCCGGAGGAAGGTCTTTCCCGGCCCGGCCGTATACTTCCAGCTTTCCTCTCTGAGAAACAGATGTGGCACAGTCCAGATTAAAGTCGAACTCTTCATCAGTAGGAAGACCGATGGTGAGGGGATTGGTTCCCAGCATATTTTCAACACCGAAGGTAGGAGCGATGGAAGGACGGGCATTGGTTCCGGTTATTCCGACCATACCGGCCTTTGTGGCCATGGAAGTATAGTATCCGGCTATTCCGTAATGAGTGGAGTTTCTTACAGCCACCATTCCCATACCGTGTTCTTTAGCCTTATCGATAGCCATCTGCATGGCCTGTTTGGAAACGACATGTCCCAGTCCGTTATTACCGTCTATGACAGCAGTGGTAGTCGTTTCTTTAACAACATCGACCTTGGTCAGAGGATTCATGATCCCCGCATCCAGGCGGTCAATATAGATAGGTTTCAGACGTCCGATTCCGTGGGAATCAATTCCCCTTTTATCAGATTCAATCAGTACATCAGAAATAACAGAAGCATCCTGCTCAGGAATACCGCTTTTCTGCAGAACCTGTTTCATAAAATCTTCGAGGACATTAAAGTCCATCCATTCACAATCTTTGTAGGCATCGCCGTATCCCATAATTCGCTCCTTCAATATAATTATTCAGTCGTATTTATGTCTTCAAAAGTTAATATATCGCCATAATAGATCGTTTTTGATCCATTTGTCAACTTTATAGATCGTTTTAACATACTTTTTACATTTATATGGCATTTATTTTAATTTTCAGTACTAATCGATCATATATGATCACATCAAATCATCTAAAACGATCAATTGAACACCTGCTGCAGAAAAATCCTCTTTCATAGAGGGGTCGGGCAAAGAGTCTGTAATTAAGAATGTAACAGATGAGATGGGGGCAATATGATGGAGAGACAGAGAACCGATCTTGCTTGAATCGGCCACAACGATAACCCTTCCAGCTGTTTGTTCTATCATCTTCCGGCTTACTGCAGCTTCATGGGGATTGTGGGATGTGAGACCGCGACGGAGAGAGATACCGTCTATTCCTATAATACTTGTTGTGGGATAGCTTTGACTCAGGCGATCAAGGGCACCCTCTCCCACAAGACAACCCGTACCAGCTCTTAATGAGCCGCCGGTGAGGATAAACTCACAATCAGAGGCTATTTCAAGATTATGAAGAGCGGCCACATTGTTACTGACAATGGTAAGCCTGGGGATCTGAACCAGTTCACGAAGGACAAGTGCTGTAGTGGAGCCACTGTTGATATAGACCGTTTCACCGGATTCAATCAAAGTGGCAGTCATCCTTGCAATATCTGTTTTAACAGAGACGTTCTGCTGACCCTTAACCAGATAGGAGGGCTCATTAACCTTAATATGAGACAGAATGGCTCCTCCGTGAGTTCGCTCAAGGAGACCTTCCGATTCCATGGCGGCCAGATCACGACGTACAGTGATGACCGAAACTTCCAGGTCCTGACTCAGTTCATCAACCCGTACAATTCCCTTCTCTTTTAGAAGATGCAGAATGCGTGCACGCCTCTCTGCTGGGATATCCATTTTCATTTTAGCCTTCTATACTCCCGAAAATGATTTACAGTCTCGGTATTTTTTTATAAAGGCCTAACCGCCTTTGATCTATGTTGAACCATAAACGATCAAAAAGCAAGCAATACAAATCATTTGCGATCAAAGAAGAATTGTCAGTCCCCACATCAGAAAGAAGCTGATAATCAGGGTTATATTCATGACAGCTCCGGCACTGTCCCGATCATATCCAAACTCCATAGAATAGGGCACTATGGCAAAACCTGTAGGAAGAATCAGACAGAGAAAGGCTATCTTGCGTATAAGAATATCAACAGGCAGGAAGAACCAGATTAAAAGACCCATGGAAATTCCAAGGGCATAACGAAGGATAACGAGAGGAATAAGCCCGCTCTTCATATGATGCCGCCAGTCAAAACTAAGCACCAATCCAAGGACAAGAAGAACCAGAAACTGGTTGGATCGTCCCATGATCCCCAGCCAGGATACCAGATGTACAGGAAGAGACCAGCCCGCCAGATTGATAAGAATACCTACCCCATAGCTCATAAGGGGAACGGATTTAACAAAGACCTTTAAAGTACCCGAAACGCCCCTTTTATGTCTGCTGCCGTCAGGAGAATAGCGGTCCCCCACCATATAGGCGATACCGAAGATAACAAAGGCATTACCAAGGTCTACCATTGCGGCGACCTGAACTCCCAGATTGTTCCCCGCCAGCTGACGTTTCCGGATTATTCACAAATTTGACAGGATGAAGTATTATTTGAAGACTTTATGAAGTTCCTGTCGTTGACAGAAAAAAAAAGAAGATGCTCTCTACGCCAATAGAACCCGAGCATCTTCTACAAAATAAAACTGAGAATATGGTAC